>CAZMNZ010000067.1:0-11444 GCA_964567765.1 uncultured Muribaculaceae bacterium | reverse complement strand
CTCACCATCAACAATACCAGCCTTAGTCTCAAGAGAAGTAGTGAACTCCATCGGAACAAGCTTCAGTTCCGTATTTTCTTCAGGATTGGTCTCCGGGAGGACCTCCTTAGCACATGACATTGCCACAAAGGCAAGTGAAATCATAAAAATTGATCTTGTCTTCATAATAAATCCTCCTTTACCAAGCCTGTTCATCCAGGAAATTATAATTCTCCAATTCAGTGAATGTGCTCGTGCAGAGCAGTCCATGTGAGACGATTTCCATCTCAATGGCAGCGGGTGACTCATAACATTTCACCCCTTGAGAAAACTCAAAATTCATATTCAGTCATTTTAGATGTTAATATTCTGCGGTCAGATGCCGGATCATACCGGCACAACTTCACATCTGCAAATTTATCGGCTTCAAGTGCCGCAGAAAGGGCAATTTGTTCCAAACTTTTACAATTTTGACGAAATCTATCAATTTATCCAAACCTTCACCAAACATGGACAATTTTGATATTTCATAAGACATTTCTAAAACATCTCACACAGCATTTGTCAACAAAGACACAGGAGAAAAAGCCCGACCGTCTCTTTGAAGGTAAATTTGCAGTATAAAGAAATCATGTATCAGACATATGAGACACACAACCATTTTAACAGCACTATGCACGACTTTGCTTCTGTCGTCTTGCAGCTATGAAGATGACATCCTCATCGGAGATGCAGATCAAAGTCCCGAAATCAACGTCCAGGACACAACTTCATTCAGGGACACATCGGGAATATTCGGACTTCTCAACCTGGCATATCCAGGACTGGAGACAGTCAAAAGCGCAGTCGAAGCCGGTGACACTCTTACAGCGGCCAAAGCCCTGTTGGAGTATTGGCGCTACGGAAGAACTGCCGTCAACCCCTACATCGACCTGATCAACACGACGATTTCAGCAACAGACCAGCGAATTGCCGATCAGGCTTGCGAACACAGATTCTATGTCAAGGGATTCGCAGAAAAGGAGGAAGACGGAACGGCGACCTATTACCTGTTCGAAGACAAGAACGGGAATATCGACTGGGATTTTGCAACAGACAAGGTCACTGACCAGGAATTCCGCTACCAGCGCCACCGCCATCAGTGGATGGAGCCTCAGGCAAAGGCGTACCGCGTCACAGGAGATGAGAAATACATAAAATCCTGGATAGAGGTATATAGCGACTGGCTCCACACTTTCCCTTGCCCTACGGGAAAAGTCTATCCACCGGCAGGAGGAGCGGAAAACGATGTCGAATACGAATGGAAGGGTCTTCAGGTTGCAGAAAGAGTCCTCAGCCAGATGAACATCATTCCATATTTCATCTATTCCGAAAATTTCACGCCTCAGTGGCTCTGCACTGTACTGAGCGAGTTCGCAAAGGCGGTGGAACTCATGAGAATCAACTACTACACGGATTCCAACATCCTGATAACCCAGTCTCAGGCGGTGGGATTTGCAGGCGTGATGATGCCTGAATTCGCCAAGGCTCAGGAATGGGCAAAGGAAGGATTCGGCAAACTTGCAGACAACGCCTCAAGCCAGTTTCTGGCAGATGGAGTCCACTATGAACTGGATCCGAGCTATCACATAGCTGCAATCGCGGATTTTACTGAGGCCAGCGATCTTCTTGCTGTCAACGGACGCACCGAACTCCTTCCTTCGGATTTCACATCCAAACTGCAGAATGCAGCGCATTTCGTGATGGATATGGTCTATCCTGACTACAGCATAGACAACTGGAATGACACACGTTCCGCTTCATACACCAAAAATGTCCTCAAGAGGAATTTCAAGACCTACGCGGAAATGTTCCCGGAAGACGGAGAACTCAAGTGGATGGCAACTGAAGGCGCAGAGGGCAAGAAGCCTGAACATCTGACTAAAGCCTACAGCACAGCGGGATATTACATGCTGAGAAACGGCTGGGACGCCAACTCCACTATGATGATCCTGAAGAACTGCAATGATCCACAGGGCGGATGGCACAACCAGAGTGACAACGGTACGTTCGGACTTTGGATCAAGGGACGCAACTTCTTCCCTGATGCCGGCTGCTATGCATACAGTGGAGCAGACAGGACAACCTGGGCCTCAACCAGATACCACAACACCATAACCGTACAAAGCAAGGATATTCTTCAGGCATACCGTAAGGGGGAACTGAAACTGATGGAAGAAGGAGAGGACGGAACGGTCACTCTCGTCACTCAGAACACACCGGTCTTCGCAAGTTCCGAAGATGTCACATACACCCATAGAAGAGCTGTCTTCTTCGTTGAAAGGTCGTTCTTTGTGATTGTTGATGAACTTTATGACGGCGGCGTTCAAAGCAAGAAGAAGGTCAACCTGAACTATCATATCCTTGGCAGCAACGCAGTGGTTGACGATTTTTCCGAACTAAGCCAGTCCGGAATGCACACCGAATATCCTGACGGGAACAATATACTCCTGCACATATTCACAGAAACCACACAGGATTTCGCGACAGACACGAAGAGTACAATCGACTATTCCGACAATATCGGTGTCAAGAGCGGCAGCAGGAAAGGACTCCAGCATACGATAAGGGAGCCGGCCGACGGAGCGGCAAGGTTCATTACCGTCATATATCCATTCGGCAACGCATTCTCAGACAATACCATTGATGCCACATTCACTGACAACACCGAAGAAGGCAGCGAGGGGACATTCCACGCGGAAGGGGCCGCAGTGAAAGTGACGGTCAACGGCACGGAATACGATCTTTCATACACACTGAATTAACAGCTACATCATATGAGACACAGATTATCAATCATTCTCTGCCTTATTGCCTCTGCGGCTGCGCTTATCGGGTGCAGGCAGGAATCTCTTGAAAAGGAGGGCTTCCAGCTCTACTATTCCGGAGTAACGAACATAGGTCCTAATCTGACGGTCAATCTGGCCGCCCATTACTTCGGAGGAGAGCCCGAGGACTTTGCTATCACCGAGGTAAAGTTCAACGGAAACGCTTATGAAGGCCCTGAATTTACAATCAGTTCCGAGAATGGTACGGTCACTGTAGCAGGAGTACCGGAAACTCAGGCGGGAGACTATACCGTATCAGTAAGCTGCAAGGTGTCAGGCACTGTCCATAACTATCCTGACATCATAGAAGTCACATTCTTCAAGGGCGTGCCTGATGAAATAAAGGTAAGTCCGGACACTCTCATTCTGGATCTTTCTACGCTCAAGAAGGATTCGCAGGCCAATGATACGACTGCGACGATAACCACTGACGGCGACCATATAGCCGTTACCGGCTACAGGATAGCAAATGTCAGGTTCGGAGATGAGGTCATCGACAACATTGCAAGCCCGCACTTCAATGTATCCGAGGATGGAATCATCACGGTAATGAAGAATGACAACTTCAAGATAGGGACATATTCAATAGACCTCAAGCTTAACACGTCATCTTTCGGAAGTGAAAGTGAAGTCGGTCTGTTCACTGACGCCTTGACAGTCAAGGTGGTCTCCGTTCCCGTCTCCTTCTCATACACCCCTGACTCAGGACTTTTGGAAGAAGAGGATGGAGTAGCCACGTCGTTTACAAGTGCAGTTCCTGTCATGAACGGTTCTCAGGAAGCCGTGCAGTGGAGCATCGCAGGATGTACACCGGCCAATGAAAAACTGCTTATAGATCCGAAGACCGGTGTTCTCAGCATAAAGGAGGGGCACGGACTCAAGAA
The DNA here is from genome assembly GCA_964567765.1 of uncultured Muribaculaceae bacterium. Classification (GTDB taxonomy): domain Bacteria; phylum Bacteroidota; class Bacteroidia; order Bacteroidales; family UBA932; genus Cryptobacteroides. The sequence goes on along the minus strand of CAZMNZ010000067.1, from coordinate 7,714 downwards.
GGATGTGACATACGTCGTTGATGTGAATGTCAGAAACAGATATTCAACCGACGAAGGACTCACGATAAAAGGTGCATACTCTGTCGAGGTCGTGGGATATATCGCTCCAATCGAACATTTCGGCTATGAGTTCCTCAGCAGGAAGATGGGAACAGGGTGGTCGGTCAGCCCTGATGCCGAAACAGATGTCGAGCATATCAGACACTACGAATGGACAGACGCGGAAGCGCCATATGCCAAGGTACTTGTCCTGGACTCAAAGACAGGTGAGATATCCGCAGTGAAGGGCAATGCCCTGTCTGTGGGAAAGCATGAGATTTCCGTGACAGCGGCCAATGGCAAGACCGGGGGAGAAGTCGTGGCAGTGCTCGCTCTTGACATCAAGGAAAACCCATACTACTTCTCGCATTTCAGCTATGGAAACAACCTTGGGCTCACTGAGGAGCAGACCAAGGGGGTGAGTCAGTTCAGAGTGACCTCCGGGGATGATCTCAAGGCTCTTACAGCTCAAATCAAGTACAGCGACATGTCAGATGATGCAAAAGCAATTGCCAGATGGTCAATGAAGAACGGGAACAAACTTGACAAACTCAGCATTGACGAGGCGACAGGAGCTGTATCATTCCCAGCAGAAACAGGAAGTTCATTTTCAAGTGCGGTCATGGGAATAGCCCTTATAACTGCCGAGGTGACAGATCCCGATGATAATGAGAACTCCTTCAGTGTTACCGTTCCTTTCTGCGTTGACTTCGCCTCCAAGGTGAACGAGGTTCTGATAACATACAATCCGTTCGTGTTCAGAGTCAATCCTAAGACCGGTGGAAGATTTTCCGCAGCGAAATTCGAGGGAGTCACGGCAGACAATTTACTGATTGATTTCAGACGTTCATTCAATTACTATAACATATCTGGTGTCGATGAAAACGGAAATGAGCTGGTCAACGGTGCGCCAAATAAGGAAGGAGGATCTTTCCTGCAGAAGATATGGGATAAATACTCCGAAGAGACGGGACTTAATTTGAAAAGTGACGGAAGTGGTACTCCTAATTATGGAGGCAAACACCCGGTATCTTTCTACAACGGCACCATAGAGAAAGACGGAGACCTGCTGTCAAAGACAGGAGTTTATGTGGACAACTCCGCAGGTGCGAACAAGTTCACTCTGGTCGTGAGTCCGGGAGTCTGGTATGCAGACGGATGGGCTGACGGAATTTTCACAGGACAGATCACATTTGCCACTGACGGCGCAATCGGAAGTATCAACAACGGAGGCCAGAGAGCACCGATAGCCATCTGGCTCGACAAGGACTTTGAAGAATAAAAGTAAGAACAGCTATGACTAATCTACATATATGGAAGAAAGCGTCCATGGTGCTCATCACCATGTGTCTTGCACTGAATGCCTTCGCTCAGGACATAACCCTCAACGGTACGGTCCTGGACGAGAACAACCAGCCGTTGACCGGAGCAGGAGTCATGGTCAAGGGCACTACAAACGGAGAGGTAACCGATCTTGACGGAAAGTTCACCATATGGCTCTCGAAGAAAGGTGTGGACATCACCGTGTCATATATCGGCTACAAGACATACGAATTCCGCTATGGCGGACAGGACAACATAATCATCAGGCTTGAGCCCGACACTGAACTTCTCGACGAAATCGTGGTGGTCGGATATGGTACGATGAAGAAGAGCGACCTGACCGGCTCTGTAGCCTCAGTCTCATCAGATGCCATCGAAGGATATCAGGCAAGTACGGTAGCAAGCGCTCTCGGAGGCCAGATCGCAGGTGTGCAGATCACCCAGACTGACGGGACACCGGGAGCAAGCGTGAACATCAACATCCGCGGTGTCGGAACCCTCAACGGAGACTCTTCTCCGCTCTTCATCGTGGACGGTTTCCAGGTGGACAATATCGACTGGCTGTCAAATGCCGACATCGAATCAATTGAAGTCCTTAAGGATGCTTCTTCCGCAGCCATTTACGGTTCGAGAGCCGCAAATGGCGTGCTTATGGTGACGACAAAATCAGGAAGAGAGAGCAAGCCTACCATTTCCTATAACGGTTCCGCTTCATACCGCAAGATTTCGAAGAGACTGGAGGTCCTGTCTCCTTACGAATTCGTGAAACTCCAGACAGAAGTGAATCCAGACTACGCAAAGACCTATTTCAAGGAAGGAAACGACGAGGACGGAGTTCCATATAAGTACCAGAGCCTCGATGACTATATCGGTCAGAAAGGTGTGGTATGGCAGGATGAGACCTTCAATCCGACCTGGTCGCAGGACCACAACGTATCCATTGCAGGAGGTTCTGCCGATTCACAGTACAGCGCCCTGTTCTCACATTATGACGAGGAAGGAATCTTCAAGAACAGCGGATTCAACAAGACGACCGCAAAACTCCGTTTCAAGCAGAAACTCTGGAAGAACGTAACTCTGGAGGCTACAGTCAACTACGCACAGACCAACAAACGTGGAGCAGGTACGACAGCAGACAACGGACGTTTCAACATGCTGGCTCAGATTCTCAGCGCAAGGCCTACCGGAGGTCTTAAGGTGTCCGACGCGGAACTGCTTGAACTGGCCATAGACCCCGAAATGGAAGAGGAGGGAGAATCTCTTGCGCAGGTCAATCCAGTGAAGCAGACCCAGTCTGTGACCAACACAAAGAAGGCCGAGATGTGGTCTGGTAATCTATCCTTCTCCTGGGAAATAATAAAAGGTCTGACATTCAGAAGCGCTGCCACCTACAACAGCACGGTGACCCGTACGAATGTATTCTATCAGAACGGTTCCAAGGAGGCACACCGTAACGGAAAGAGCCCTTACGGACAGTCCCAGTTCAATCGCGATGTCCGCTGGGTGAACTTCAACCACCTGACATGGAGGCAGAAGATCAAGAAGCACAGCTACGACGTGATGATCGGACATGAGGTTTCATCCAAGACAACGGAATATCTTCTGGGACAGGCTATGGACTTTCCGTTCGACAACCTCGGCAACGACAACCTCGGTCTCGGAGCGACTCCAAGCAAGGTTACCTCATACTATGCCGGTAACTCCCTGTTGTCGTTCTTCGCAAGGGCCAACTACAACTATGCCAACAGATACCTCTTTACCGCCACTATGCGTGCTGATGGTTCCACCGTATTCTCAGCGAAGAACAAATGGGGATATTTCCCTTCATTCTCCGCAGCATGGCGCATAGACAAGGAGGATTTCATGAAAAACGTCAGCTGGATCTCCAACCTGAAGCTTCGTGCCGGATGGGGAACGGTAGGAAATGACCGTATCGCCAACTATCTGTCACTGGATCTCTACACCCCTGAGAAATATGGAATCGGGACAACCACAGTTTCCGTACTGACTCCAAAGCAGTTGAGCAACTCCAATCTGAAGTGGGAAGGCTCATCCACCGTCAACCTCGGTCTCGACTTCGGATTCTTCAAGGACAGGATATCCCTTTCTGTCGATCTGTTCGACAAGAGCACCAAGGATCTCCTTCTGACTCAGCAGCTTGCTCATGCGACAGGATTCTCCACACAGATGCAGAATATCGGAAAGATCCGTAACAGAGGTCTCGAAATAACCTTCAACAGCACCAATATAGACAAGAAGAATTTCCTGTGGCAGACCAACTTCAACATCTCGTTCATTGAGAACAAGCTGGTTTCGCTCGCTGACGGGACTGATTATGTGCAGGCTCGTTCCGGATTCGATTCCAACTTCACTGCCAACGATTATATAGCCATTGTAGGACAGTCACTCGGACTGATCTACGGTTATGAGTGGGACGGGCTGTATCAGGCTGACGACTTCGTGGTGACACCTGAAGGCGAATACATCCTCAAGGAAGGTGTGGTAAACAATCCGGGTTATACTAATGGAATCAGACCGGGATATGTGAAATATGTCGATCAGGATGGAGACGGCGAGATCACGACTGAAGACAGGACCGTGATCGGAAACGCTCTTCCGAAATGGTATGGAGGTATCACCAACACTTTCAGCTTCTATGGTGTGGACTTCAGTTTCATGTTCCAGTACAACTACGGCAACGACATATACAACGCCACCAGAGTGTTTGCGACACAGTCCAGAAGAGGACGCGTGAACATGCTCGCGGAAGTTGCGGACAGATGGACTCCGGACAATGCGAACAACACCGTCCCTGTATATGACGGTTACATCACAAATGACATATATTCGCGCTTTGTCGAAGATGGTTCCTTCCTTCGTCTGAAGAATGTTACCCTGGGATATACCCTTCCGTCCCAACTTACAAAGAAAGCCAAGATATCCAAGGTAAGGGTATATGCAAGCGGACAGAACCTGTTCTGTATCAATAACTACAGCGGTTTCGACCCGGAAGTCAGCACAGCCGGCAGCAATCCTATGACACCGGGACTTGACTGGGGAGCATACCCTAAGAGCCGCATATTCACCGTAGGACTTGACATCCAATTCTAAAAGCGACGACAATGAAAAGAATATATATCTATCTCGCACTCTGCGGCCTTCTTGCCGCTTCATGTACAGGATTTCTCAAGGAGGAAAGCCGTACTGAAATAGAAAAGAACGACTTTCTTCTGGATGCATCTGAAGCAGAAACCGTCCTTCTTGGTGCATACAGGAGTCTCATTGAGGAGGGTACATACGCTCTGAATCTCTCGATAATGTTCTCCATGGGAACCGACATGTCTCAGGTCGAGGGAAGCACGACGGAAAACTGGCGCATAACGCCGACAAATGCATTCCCTGCCACCCAATCCGAAGTACAGGAAAGTTGGCAGGCACTGTACGAAGGAGTCTTCAGAACCAACGACTTCATTGAAAGATGTGCAGCCAGAATCGACACCTGGAGTCCGGAGGACAGGAACAAGGGAGTGATATACATAGCGGAGGCCCGTGCACTCAGGGCACTTTATTATTTCGAACTCGTGCGCCGTTGGGGACACATTCCTCTGATGACAAGCACGGCCCAGTCGGAAATGCATCCGAGCACCTTCACTCAGGCCGCTCCGGAAGACGTTTACGCCTTCATCGAGGCGGATCTTCTCTATGCAGTCGAGACTCTGCCTTACGCAAAGGAAGACACATACAGGAAAGACAACAGCTACCGCTTCTCCAAGGGTGCAGCCATGGGCCTTCTTGCCAAGGTCTATGCGACATGGGCAGGATATCCTGCGCAGGACAGCAGCAAATGGGAGGAAGCAGCAAAAATGGCACAGAAGCTCATCTATTCAGGAAAGCATGACCTGCTTCCAGACTATCAGACTCTATGGGAGAACACCTGCAACGGAATATGGGACCCTACAGAAAGCCTCATCGAGGTTTCATTCTACAGCCCGACGACAGGAAGCGGAAATGCAGATCCATGCGGACGTATAGGCAAGTGGAATGGAGTCAAGACCACATCGGTTGCCGGTGTACGAGGAAGATGTGCGGCAAATATGAAGGTGGTTCATTCCTTTGTACTTGACTGGAGACGGTATCCGGATGACGCAAGACGTGACATTTCAGTTGCGAACTATCAATACAATGATGACTATATACTACTGGCCAGAGGCTCAAGCGACACAGATGACTCGGCTCTGGCAAATGATCTGGATCAAAGCAAAAGACAGAAGGAGAAACAGGGTTATACTCCGGCAAAGTGGGATGTCGTCAAGTATGTCAAGGAAGCCAACAATGTCATCAATGACGACAAATCCAATGTCAACTGGTATATTCTCCGTTACTCGGATGTGCTCCTGCTGTATGCCGAAGCGCTGAACGAATGGAAGGGAGGTCCGACTGCTGATGCCTATGCCGCAATCAACAAAGTACGTGCAAGAGGCTATGCGGGAAAGAGCGGTTACGAACTCTCCGGACTTGATCAGGAGGGATTCAGACAGGCCATCAGACAGGAAAGGGCATTTGAACTTGCCTTCGAAGGCCACAGGAAACTTGACCTTATCCGATGGGGCATCTACTATGAAACGATACAGGAAACCGACGCAAAGCTCAATGCCTGGTGGGAAAGTAGCGGCACCTATAATTACGTGGTTGCAAAGCACACCATGAAAGGCAAGCACGAACTCCTGCCAATCCCTCAGAGAGAACTTGACCTCTGTACACAGTTCAAACAGAATCCTAACTGGTAACAATTAAACTATATATGATGAAAAGAATTTTTATCCTCATGGCTGTTGCCATGACCGTACTGGCAGGATGCAGGAAGGAAGACTATGGCTGGGTCAGGACCGGCATCGACAGGGCATGCAGCCAGTTGCTCCTTACTGCTGAAAACATTGACGGCACAGGCCAGATGCCACGCTCGATATGGGTGGGATACGATCTGGACATGCTGACCCATCAGCTCGGCAAGGAAGTGTTCAAGGATTCGCTCAGGGCACATCCGAGCGCTGACAAGCTGGGCAAGCTCCGCCTCTGCGGAATCTATGACTGGACCAGCGGATTCTTCCCCGGCTCGCTCTGGTATGCATATGAACTCAAGGGTGACGAGGCCCTGAAGGATGCTGCCATAAAATATACCAATATCCTCAACCCTATCCGCGAATACACCGGCACACATGACCTCGGTTTCATGATGAACTGTAGTTACGGAAATGCTCTCAGGCTGTCTCCGAACGACACCATTCCTGCCGTCCTGATCCAGACCGCAGACAATCTGTGTTCACGTTTCGATGAGAAGATCGGCTGCATCCGCTCATGGGACTTCGGAGAATGGAACTTCCCTGTCATCATCGACAACATGATGAATCTGGACCTTCTGTTCAACGCCAGCAGGCTCAGCGGCAATCCATATTATAAGGAAGTTGCCATCAGGCATGCCAACACCACCATGCCTAATCATTTCCGTCCGGACCACACAAGCTGGCATGTGGTAAGTTACAATTCTGACGGAACAGTCGAGAAGAAGCAGACATTTCAGGGCAAGAACGACGACTCTGCATGGGCACGCGGCCAGGCATGGGGAGTATATGGATATACGGCAACTTATCGCGAGACAGGTGACAGGACCTACCTTGACTTTGCTGTCGCAATCGCCGACATGATCATGTCGAGAGTACAGACAGAGGATGCCATTCCATACTGGGACTATGATGCACCTGCCGGTCCTGACACACCGCGCGACGCTTCTGCCGCGGCTGTAACCGCATGCGGACTCCTTGAACTCAGCACAATGGTCGAGGACGGACAGAAGTATTTCGACTATGCGGAGAAGATTCTGAAGAGTCTGTCAAGCGATGCCTATCTCGCCCAGGAAGGGCAGAACGAGGGCTTCGTGCTCATGCACTCGACAGGATCGCTTGCCCACGGCTCTGAAATCGACGTTCCTCTCAGCTATGCAGACTACTACTATCTTGAGGGACTCCAGAGATATATGAACCTCAAGGGTCTGGAATATAAAAATCTATAGTCAGTCATGAAATATATAATTACTACGATAACTGCGGTCATGCTTATGTTGACCGCAAATGCCCAGGAGGCCAAGCTCAAGCCGGAAGTATTCGATCTTCTTGACCTTGACCGTCCCGGCCTGGAGCAGGTGAAGGCCCTCCGTTCGGAAGGCAAGGATGCAGAGGCGGCGGGCGCCCTTCTGGACTATTACAGGAACCGCAAGGGAATCCGCACCCCTGAGATCCGTGATGTGAAGAAGGTGAAGATCAACAAGGAGCAGCAGCAGGGGGCTGATGACGCCTTG
>CAZMNZ010000066.1:0-11572 GCA_964567765.1 uncultured Muribaculaceae bacterium | reverse complement strand
AATCCTTTCCATAAGTTGGCGGCAGAGCAGTACGGTCCTTCGTGCGGCGCCATGATCACCATCGATCTTGAGAGTCAGCAAGCCTGCTTCGACTTCCTGAACCGTCTCAAGATATTCATGAGGGCGACCAACCTTTTCGACAACAGATCCCTGGCCATCCACCCGGCAAGCACGATCTACGGCAACTTCACCCCTCAGGAACGCCGGGAAATGGACATTTCTGAGACACTGATCCGTCTTTCCATCGGACTTGAAGACGTGGATGACCTCTATGAAGACCTCTGTCAGGCCCTGAACCTCCCGATCAGTTCGCCTGGGGTGAGGCCGTAGAGGCGGTTGGTGGTCTTGCATGGTTTGATGACGGTCATCTGGAGTTTTCCTGCGAGGTATTTGGTGGTCATGTTAGGGAGGGTTGCATAGTATTGCAGATCTTTCCTGAGCCGTTCTTCCATCCAAACTTTCGGGGTGGTGCTAGAAACATACTGGAACGAAAAAGGTTTGCGATTCCCTCGAATTTGAGGGAATTGAGTATATTTGTCAAAAATTAAGCATTATGGTTATACTTGATAAGCCTATTACACGTGAAGAACTTGTCAGATTGGCAGAGAACTTCTACGGAGATATGATAAAAGGAGTGGTGGATGTGGATCAGGGACTTCTGGCTCTTGATGCTGAACTCCACTCTGATCTTGAGGGCATGCTTTTGAGGGAGGGTTCTCAGCAGGAAGCACTGTGGGGAATCAACCTTTATCCTGAGGCAGATGAAGAAGATTTTTTGGAATTCGACTCATTGATCAATATAAGACCACGTCAAGGCAATAGAAGCAGGGATGTGGAAAGTGAGGAGATCAGGGAAAAGATCAGAATTATTGTAAATAAATATATGGCATAGAAAGTATGGACAACGGCAGACTGAATGATGAAAGGTGGAAATCCATGACTTTCGTGGAACAGATGGCGAATATCGGAAGTGAGGTCGGAAGGACTGCAAAGTGGGTCCAGAAGTCTAAGCCTGCAATGGCTGAAGGGGCTTTCGTCAGGGCGCTGGAATTGATTGACCTGACATTGAAGTTTGGTCGTCTGGATTCGCCTGACAGGGGTTATATGCTGAAGGAACTATGCAGGGTCAGAGAGTTGTTCTGTGGTGCATATGAGGGGGCGGACGTATCGCTCCTGATATGGCTTGATAAGTATTTCGGTGATTTTGCTCTGGCACAAAGAAGGCTGGCAATATCCTAAGACAATGACATATAAATCATTTTTCCTTCCGCCTGCGGCTTCGGCCGACGGGCGGTACGATTAAAGTGCGTTGCACTATCCGTTCAAACACTTATGTGTCAGTGTTTTAGGAAATGAGTGCTTAAGCGGCGCACGATAGTATTTTCCGCCCTCCTGCTCACAACGAGATCCCCGGTCGGAGCCGGGATGACGGACAGAAGTCATGACAGAAGAAGCCGACCTCATGGGGTCGGCTTCTGTCCGATATTCCGGATGAATAATGCTATGCGGCCTGTTCGCGCTTCATCTTAGGGACGAGGTATGCGAAGCCATAGACCATCATTGAGGCCTGTGCTACGATGCCCACGATGATGCTGATGATGTTCACTGTCGGAGATACGAGTCCGTTGCTGAGGAAGTACCATACCATATAGATTCCGAAAGGAACATTGACGAACGTACTCGTCACGAGGCCCGGATTATATCTGCGGCCGAAGATGAGGCGTACCCCGTGTGCCTCGCACTGGTCGTGGACTTTCTTGACCCAATCGTAGTGGAGAGGCCTTGAGCCCATATAGTTCTCGCCGCCGGCAAGCACTGTCTCTATCTGCCCTGAAGCAAGGTAGCGGTCGAGGTCCACTTCTCCGATGAAAGGCTTGACACTTATCCACTTATGCTTCGAGGGAACCTCAAGAAGATATGGTGCCCTCTCCCCAGCCTCTTGGAAGATGCGACATGATGCGGTCCGCACGCTTGGTCAGAAGGGAGAACGTCACATCGGGACGGCGGCGGATATAACTCCATGCCTCGTCGCGCCACTCGTCTGCTTCTTCAAGGAAGAAGTCGCTGGTCATGCAGACGCGCACGAATGAGCCTGAAGGCAGTTTCCAGTTGCCTTCCTTGTCCTTCTTCACAGGAAGGTCTATGTTGGAGGCATTCAGAGTGACATGGCTTGTGTCACGGCCGTAACGCTTGTCCAGAAAGAATGCGTAGCAGTTCTGGCAACCTTCGCTGCACTTGTGGCAGCCGTGCCAGGGGTTCCATGTAAGGTCATTATATCCATACTAATACAGTTAGTCAACAAAAGTATGAAAAACATCGGCATGCGGAAAGGTCAATATTGTAGGCAGATTGAGCAATATTCAATATCTTGGTACACTTTCTGAAATCTCCGTGTATGTCTCAAATGATTGAGATAAACACAGAGATTAACTTTTGGATAAGTAGGAGTATGGATACCGGTAAATCAATGCTATGCTTCATCGCTGGTGCGATGGCTGGCGCAGTGGCAGCACTTTTACTTGCTTCGGATTCAGGAGAGAACACCCGTGCCAGAATCAGGCAGGGGGCGGCTGACCTGAAAGGAAGGGCGAAGGAAAAGGTTGCTGAGGGTCTTGGAATCATCGAGGAAGCCTTGGAGGAACAGTGATGAAAGAGAACGGGACCGTTCTTGGAATTCTGTCCTCTGCTGTAGGGGAGTACCTCAGCATGAGGACAGATGATTTCAAGAAAAACTTAGTTGCAGGCCTGTCCGCAGGCTTCAGCAGAGTACTTGCCATACTGGTGATCTCCTTTCTTCTGCTTATTGTGCTGGGCGTCTTTGCCTTCGCCTTCATATTGCTGCTCGGTGATGCGATAGGAAGCATGAGCGGGGCAGCCTTTATAGTCGGAGGAGTATATCTCATTGCGGCAGTCATCCTCATCCTGCTGAGAAAGAGGCTCTTCCGCCATATGTTCACAAATCTCTTTTCGGGAATTATCGAAAAAGAGTCCCCGGCAGACACCTGGAAACCCCTTCTTCTTATGATTGTCAGGAACCTGCAGGAGAGCCTGGATGCATGATCATATTATATTGCATCTTCGCTCCACTTACTTGAACTCCAGAATACCGAATGTCGGATTTGCCAGGTCTGTCCGCTTGCAGATTTTGTTTTTACCGGAAAAGTCTCTATCTTGTAAGGTTGTAAGAATTCGGATATGAGATTCAAGGGAATGACAATCATCGCTGCTCTTTTCCTGATCGTGTCAAGTGCTGTCGCTCAGGAGGTTAAGGTTACGGAATATGTGAACCCGTTCATAGGGACGACCAACTACGGCACCACCAATCCCGGTGCCCTCTGTCCCAACGGCATGATGTCGGTGACTCCGTTCAATGTGATGGGATCCGCACTCAACCGCTACGACAAGGACAGGCGCTGGTGGTCAACCCCTTACAGTCATGACAACAGATATATGACCGGCTTCTCGCATGTCAATCTCAGCGGAGTGGGATGTCCGGAGGTTGGACTTGCCCTGACGATGCCTACTGCGGGGTCCCTTCAGGTGGACTATCATATATATGGCTCTGAATATCACGATGAAACAGCACGTCCGGGCTATTACGGCTGTGAACTCACAGCATATGGAATCAAGGCGGAGGTGAGCGCAACCACCCGCACTTCGATAGAAAGATATACCTTCCGTGAGGGGCAGGGCAATATTCTCGTCAATTTCGGTGAGGGTCTGACCAACGAAATCGGTGCATGGATCCGCAAGGTCAGCGCTACCGAGATCGAGGGAATGAGGCTTGCAGGCACATTCTGCTATAATTCCCAGGCTGTCTTTCCTGTATATTTCGCGATCCGCATCAATAAACTCCCGTCAGAATCAGGCTTCTGGAAGAAGCAGCCTCTGATGGAAGGTGTGGAAGGTGCATGGGCCGAGGATGACGGCATATATAAGGTATATAAGAAATATGGTCGTGAGATTGCCGGCAATGACATCGGATACTGGTTCTCCTTCCAGACACAGGAGGGCGAGCAGGTCGAACTCCAGATGGGTGTCTCGTTCGTGAGTTGCACCAATGCATGGGAGAATCTTGATGCCGAACAGACCAGGTTCGAACCAGGCATATCCAATTTTGCAAGAATATCCGAAGAAGCTTCGGCAAGATGGGAGTCAGACCTTTCGCGCATAAGAGTAGAGGGAGGTTCACAACGCGATAAGGAGGTTTTCTATTCGGCTCTATATCACACACTTATCCATCCGAGCATCCTGAATGATGTCAATGGTGATTATCCCCTCATGGAGTCTGACGACGTGGGAAAGGTGCCTCAGGGACAGAACCGCTACAGCGTCTTTTCATTATGGGACACATGCAGGAATCTCCATCAACTGATGACTCTGGTCTATCCTGAAAGGCAACTGGATATGGTCCGCTCGATGGTCGATATGTATAAGGAGTGGGGCTGGATGCCGAAATGGGAACTTTTCGGCAGGGAGACATTTACGATGGAGGGTGATCCTGCCATTCCGGTCATTACCGACACCTGGCTCAAGGGCCTTCGTGACTTCGATATCCACACTGCGTATGAGGCATTTGTCAAGTCTGCCACAACTCCAGGCAAGGACAACAGGATGCGTCCGGACATAGATCCTTATCTGTCAAAGGGATATATTCCTGTAGGTCTCTACTCTGCCGACCCTTCCGGTGACAACTCTGTCTCTCATGCTCTTGAATATTATATTGCCGACCATTCCCTGGCACTTCTGGCAGAAGATCTCGGAAAGGCGGAAGATGCAGAGAGATTCCGCAGGCAGTCGCTTCAATATAAGAAATATTATTGTCCGGAATCTGGAACCCTGCGTCCTATAACTTCCGAGGGCTCTTTCCTCGATCCCTTCAACCCTCGTCAGGGGGAGAACTTCGAGCCGGTGCCCGGTTTCCATGAAGGAAGTGCGTGGAACTATACCTTCTATGTTCCTCACGATGTTCTCGGACTCGCTTCCCTGATGGGAGGCAGGAAGGCCTTCGTTGGCAAACTGCAAATGGTCTTCGATGAAGGACTATACGATCCTGCAAATGAACCGGATATCGCCTATCCTTATCTTTTCAGTTACTTCAAGGGGGAGGAATGGAGGACTCAGAAACTGGTGTCAGAACTTCTGGATAAGCATTATACGACACGTCCGGACGGAATCCCAGGCAATGATGATGCGGGAACCATGTCGGCATGGGCGGTGTTCTCCATGATGGGCTTCTATCCGGACTGTCCGGGAACTCCGTCATACACTCTGACTACACCGAGGTTTGACCGCATAGAGATAGGAGACAGCCTGGTCATAACCCGCGAGGGGGCTGGAAACCTGATTCGGTCAGTGACACTCGGCGGAAAACGAGCAGGATACAGAGTCTGCCACCGCGACCTCCTCTCCGGAGCCCGCCTGCACTATAAATGCTGCGGCACTCAACACGTTGAAAATTAGAGAGATACGCAAAGTGCGTGCTGCCAAAGTGCGGCACGCAGTTCATGCAAACCGTTGAAAACCATAGAGATATGCGCCACCATAAAATCATATATGCAGCGTTGACGGCCATAGCGCTGCTAGGCTGCACGGAAAAATCAGAGGATTACGCCTCCTACGTCGATCCCAAGATCGGCTCCGGCGGTCACGGACACGTCTTCGTGGGAGCGAACGTGCCTTTCGGCTTCGTGCAGTTGGGACCGACCAGCATTCCCCAGGAGTGGGACTGGTGCTCAGGATACCATGACAGCGATTCGACGGTCATAGGCTTCTCCCACACCCATCTCAGCGGAACCGGAATCGGCGATCTTTTCGACATCACCGTGATGCCTGTGACCGGTGACACCCACACCTATGCACGTGGAAGGGAATCCGATCAGGAATCCGGTCTGTGGTCCTATGCCGACCGCACTAAGGAGATCGCGACTCCTGGATATTACAGCGTGCCTCTGACTCGATACGGAATCCGTGCGGAACTCACCGCAACGACCAGAGTGGGAATGCACCGCTACACTTTCCCGCAGGGGGATTCCAAGCAGGACCCGCAGAGTGCAGGGCAGGGAACCGCGAACCCCAAGGGCATAGTAATAAACCTGATGAACGGCGGCTGCTGGGACAGACCCATGGACACGTTCATAGAGACAGTCGACCCGCAGACCGGTGAACCCTCGGAAAACGGTAAGGCACTCAGGGGCTACCGTTTCTCCCGCGGCTGGGCACCCGATCAGAAGATATATTTCTATGCCGAGTTCTCCGAGCCGTTCGACTCGCTGACAATCCTCAGAAGCGACATCCAGATCTGGAAGGACGAGTTCCGGAACATGCCGACCTATGCCCACGCACATTTCAGCAATACGGATGATAAGCCTATCCTGATGAAGGTAGCCCTGTCACCGGTGAGCATGGAAGGGGCATATGCCAACATGAAGGCGGAACTGCCAGGTTGGGACTTTGACAAGACTGCTCAGGCGGCCAGAGATCAGTGGAACAGGGAACTCTCCCGAATCAGGATCAAGACAGATGACGCAAAGGCAAGAAAGATATTCTACACCTCTCTGTACCACACGATGACCGCACCGGCTGCCTTCTGTGACACTGATGGAAGATACCGCGGCGCAGATGGAAAGGTTCATGAAGATCCGGGTTACGATACCTACACGATATTCTCTCTTTGGGACACATATCGCGCTGCAATGCCTCTCTACACCATCTTCCAGAGCGAAAGATATGTGGATTTCATCAACACCATGCTGGCGATCCACAAGGAGCAGGGCAAACTTCCGGTGTGGCACCTGCATGGATGCGAGACAGACTGCATGGTCGGAAATCCGGGCATACCTCCTGTTGCCGACGCGATCGTGAAGGAAATTCCGGGCATAGACCAACAGATCGCTTTCGAGGCGATGAAGGTCTCTGCGATGAGGCCGGACAGGGGCCAGGTCCACAGGATGAAATATGGATATATCCCATGCGACAAGTTCAACGAATCAGTGGCCTATGATCTGGAATATGCCATCGCAGACGGCGCAATTGCAGAGGCGGCGGAGTATATGGCTGCTCACGGATCTGACCCGGAAAAGGCACTCGAATATGCAGCAGACGGAAAATATTTCCGTGAAAGAAGCCTCTCATATGCAAGACTCTTCGACCCGAACCTGAGATTCATCAGAGGACGGGACAGCAGGGGAGAGTTCAGAAAGGAATATAGTCCTTTCGCATCAAAGCATAGGGCCGATGACTATTGTGAGGGCAACGGCTGGCAGTACACCTGGCTGGTGCCGCATGATTTCAGGGGACTTGTCTCATGTTTCCCGACAAAGCAGGACTTCATCGACAAACTGGATTCCCTCTTCACGGTTCCGTCAATGATCGAGGGTGAGGAGCCCTCGCCTGACATATCTGGCCTTATCGGACAATATGCCCACGGAAATGAACCGAGCCACCATATCCTATATTTCTATACGATGGCCGGCCAGCCTTGGATGACGGCCGACAAGGTGCGTCTGGTGCTTTCAACCCTGTATGACGACACTCCGGACGGCCTCTCCGGCAACGAGGATGTGGGTCAGATGTCTGCATGGTATGTGCTCTCGTCCCTGGGATTCTATCAGGTGGAACCGGCCTCAGCCCGTTACTGGTTCGGCTCTCCGCTCTTTGACTCCGTGGAAATCGATGTCCCTGGTGGCGTGTTCAAAGTAAGAGCCGAGGGTAACAGCGAAGAGAATAGTTATATCAAGAAGATCACCCTCAATGGCAAGGCATATACAAAAGGATATATTGAATATAAGGATATTGCCGCAGGCGGAGAACTTGTGCTGACCATGGGGTCGGAACCGAAGGTATGGTACTCCCAAAATGCGACGGTAATGCGAACGAACTTTCACGGTCTTGCCATTGACAGTACGCTTGTGCGCCTTGACCTTGACAAACTTCTCTGTAGCGTCCACTTCGATACGAAGCTTCAGCAAAACGGAAAGCTGTTTTTTCATGTGAGTTATATTGGCGTTAGTGCCGATTGATTAAGAATTTGCAAAAACACTTCGGTTTTGAGAGTACGTCCCTCGGCTTTAGTGTCTTTTTTTAAAACTGATAAAGGCATTCAGTTTGGGGCTGAATACCTAATTCGTTTTCTTAATCAGCCTTTCGGCTATAACTCACGGCACAAAGGTAAGGATTTTTTTATTACCTCCAAATCTTTGCTAGAAAATTACAAAGTTTAATACCAAAACAGACACCCCGAAAGGTGTCTGTAGTAAGTTTATTCCGATGTCTAATGCACCTGTGGTGCAGTTCTGCATCTTAATACTCCTCCTCGTTAAAGAATGACACCGTTAGTTGTAATTAACTCATATATAGGGTGTTAGTGCTGTGTCAAACTTACTGACATTAAGGATAGGTAAGTTTAATTTCCCATACATTCCTGTTTGAAAACAGAGACGATACCGTTAGGCATCATCTCTGTTGTAAAATCGAGGGAGGAAAATAGCGTGTCTTTACTTAGACACGGTCACGGATGTCTCTGTGCAGGCAACCCTATACCTACGCCAATGACTCCTGACCCTCTCCTTCTTGCCGAGGCGGAAGCGTATATACGCCCTCACTCTGACAAGCTTCAAGACCACTACTCTCGTAGTCACTTGGATGGTCGGAACTGCGACTTGTCTTTTCATGATTTTACTAATGGACTTGTTCAAGTCGCGTCGGAGCCCTCTAATGCTACATCTCCCTCGAAAAGTCTCTATAGAAAAGAAAAACAGGCATCCGATAGGGGCAGATACCTGTATTCGTTGTCCATTAGCTTTTCATAATCTGAAAAGACTTCACAAAGGTAAGGATTTTTCCTTTTCCTCCAAACTTTCATTGATGAATTTATATACAAAACTCTTTCTTTACCCGCTGAACAGTACTTACTGATACATCGCAGAGTTTGGCTGTGTCTCGGATTGACTTGCCTTTCTTCAGCGAACGTATCACGGAGGCATATTCTTCTGCCTTCTGTTCTTTGGACTTAACAGAACCAATCTTTCTGCCCAACTTCACGCCCTTTGCCTTGGCGAGTTCTCGCCCACTATTCAGACGGTACTTGATATTGTCTCGTTCAATCTCGGCAAATGATGAGAGTACCGCTGTAATCATCTTGGCAATCGGGTTCGGTTGTCCGTCCTCGTTGAGGGTGCAGAGCGGTAAGTTCTGTATATAGACATTCACCCCGGCCTTTGTCAGTTCGTCAAGAGTGTTCACGACTATCTTGGTGGAACGTCCGAGACGACTGATTTCAGACACGCATAGGGTATGTACTTTGTTGGCGATGCAGTATTCGATACACTCCGTCAAAACGGGACGGTTCTCCTTTGCGCCACTCATCTTTTCCTCGAACACCGACATCAGTTCCATTTCGTTTATTGATATATACTTCTTCAAGTCTGCAACCTGTCTTTCAGTCGTCTGTCTATCCCCCGTGGAGGACACTCTTGCATATATTACCGCTGTCTTCATTTTGTTGTGTTTTGTTGATCTAATATACTGAAAACCCGGCAATTATGCAAATAATTCTTTGATAAATCTAACCACAAAACACTGGTGTCAGTTATGTGTCGAATAGATTTATTTGAATACAGTAGAAGAATGAATACAGTTAATCGGGTAAAGCGTTTTGTTCCGTTTTCTTCTAAAACACCATAGGACATTATATGTCAACAAATCCTATAATGGTTTGGAAAGAATCGGAACAAAACATTTTGAGTTAAAATGTTCCGCTGAACAATACCCCTGTGAGTGTTGCCCGTTTCGGAAAAATGCTTAACTTTGTCGTGTCAAGCGGGTATGTTGCTTGGCATTACATATTGTGAAAGTGTTTTTCGCAAGTCCTTGATTGAAAATGTGGTAGTTTTCTTGACCAATGGACGAACGGAACAACACTCACTTCGTGTAGATTCATGGGATAGGTACATTCTGTGCCTTGATACTCCATATCTACTACGGTGTGGGGTATTGTGTCGTTATATCTTGGTCAGGGTCTTACCACAACCTTCAATCGGATAAACGAAAGTCAGCTCCACACTTTCTTTATATAACTGATTAAAGCATCTTTGGAGCTAGGATGCCTTTTTTAGGCAATGAAAAAATTGTTATTTCTAACGATTGCGCTAGTCTGCTCAATCAATTTATCTCTATCTGCAAGAGAGGTTAAAGTTTCCGTCACTCCTTCCGACGCAAAAATTTATGTGGATGGTAATTATTATGCAGACGGTGTTGCTACTATAAATATTAGCAAGAAATCAGAGTTTGTTGTTATTAAGATGGAGAGTCCTGGTTATGTTACGAGGGAGACAAAGATATATGCTAGCGATAAAAGAAAGGCTATTTCTTATACTCTTAGAAGGGATGGATTCTTTGATGTATCAGTAGCATCTGGACTTGTCAATAAATATTTCAATGTTAAGGTTTCAAAAGATCTGTACAAGATTGACGAAAACGGAAAGATGGACTTGAGTCTTGCTTGGAAAATGATACATCAAGTAATTCTTAACTACTTTGATGAAATTCAAACTACAGATATTGCATCTGGATTTGTTCAGACACCTTGGCATTATGCCACATTCCCTGAAGCAGAGAAACAAGTAAGGACCCGAGTTTCTGTAAAACAAAATGCCTTCGGCGATGAACTCTCGTTCCAGATAAAAGTGTCGTCTGAGATGGGCTCAATAGTGGCACAGCGTAGAGATGAATCATTTCAGGAAATTGATAGAATCTTAAAAGATTTGGAACCAATCATCAGCGAATTTCAAACCAGATTAGGTAAGTAAACACTAACACATGAACAACATGAAGAGAATTATTATTATTTGTTCGTTGCTTATTTGCGCGGCAACAACTCATGCGCAAATTATAGAAACGTTTGATAGCAACACATTCGGATGGATTGAGTCTGTTGAAAAAGATGGTAGCGCAATTATTGTAGAAGGGGTGATGAGGCTAGAAGGTAAAAATGCGCTCAACGATACTTGGCTCCTTAAACCCGGTATTTCACAGGTTATGACATCTTGCTATGCGCCTTTTGATCCGCAGAAAAACTTTACATTCAAATGTGACGCAATTGCTAAGAAGATTAGTGATAAAGGTTTTTTTGGATTAGTCTTTGATTACATGGACAACTACAATTATTCAGCATTTTACATTTGCAAAGGAGATAAGAATGCTAAGGTTTTGTATGAAAGAGTAGAGCGTGGCGAACTTATAGGACGAAGAACTGTTGACTTAAAACTTAAGCAAAAGAAAAATGCAACATTCGCTTTTGAATTGAAATCTGCATTCGATAGACTTGAATTCTATTGTAATGGTATGAAAGCTATTGAGGTTCGTTATAACCCTATCGATTATTGTGGTGTCGGCTTCGTTGTGTATGGACAGCAGACTATAGATTTTGATAACGTACAGTTTATTCAGTAGGCATATATCTGAAAATTCGCTGATTATAAGAGGATGCTGAATTATGAGATTTAGCATCCTCCTTTTAGTACGCCCAGCATGGGCATGTTCTAACGGGTGAAAGTCCCGAATGCGCCCCAAT
>CAZMNZ010000065.1:0-11642 GCA_964567765.1 uncultured Muribaculaceae bacterium | reverse complement strand
CAGCAGCACAACATCAGGGTGGGACAGATCACTGCCGAAAAGATAAAGATCGCTATCGGAGCTGTCCTTCCTGACCTCGACGAGGAACCGGAACCATATTCGATCACAGGTCCTAACCTCATGACCGCGCATCCGGTTCATGCTACAATCACATACCAGGAGATCGCTCACTGCCTCGACAAGTCCGTGGCAAGAATCGAGACAGGAATCCTTCATGTCCTGGAGCAGACTCCACCGGAACTTTATTCCGACATCGTGGAGAACGGCATCCACCTGGCAGGTGGCGGTTCGCTCCTCAGAGGACTTGCAAAGCGTCTGAGCGAGAAGGTGAACATTCCGTTCTATGTGGCAGAGGATCCGCTCAGGGCTGTGGCACGCGGAACATGCCTTGCACTCAAGAACACGGAGAACTACACATTCCTCATGAGATAACATCTTGCGCAGAGGCAATTTCATAGGCACACTTATCAACGCTGCTATCTTCATCCTTCTGGAGATAGCAGCGTTGAGTATGCTCAACCATAACGGCCAGCTTCAACGCGTATGGTTCTCACGAGGCGCTCATGCCTTCATGGGAACGGTCTGGGGAAGCACGCAGAGCATAAAGGACTATTTCTCGCTGCGCAAAGCCAATAAGGCTCTTGCACAGGAGAATTTCGAACTGCGCGCCAGACTTGCGAAACTCGAACATATTGCGGAGGAGACGCGGGAAGACAGCATTCCGGAAGCGGCAAGAACGGCCGGACATTTCAGATTCATCCCGGCATCCATCGTAAAGATCAGCAACAACACCCAGCACAACTACATCATCATCGGCAAGGGTTCTGAAAGCGGAATCACAGTAGGATCCGGAGTCATAACCGGCAAGGGTGCAGTGGGAGTGATAGATGCCGTCAGCGACAACTATTCATATGCACGTTCATTCCGAAACTTTGGAATGAGCATAAGCACAAGAATAGGACATTCCGGCCCGGTCGGCCCGATGGAGTGGGACGGTCACAGCAGGAACAAGGCCATTCTGAAGGAGATTCCCCACCATGTGCAGTTTCATGAGGGAGACACGGTTTACACCAGCGGCTACTCATCCATATTCCCTCCTGACATTCCTCTCGGAACATTAGGGAAGTCGAAGGTTGTGAACGGAGCCACATTTGAAATTTCCGTTGACCTGTTCGAAGATTTCGGAGCAATCAGACACGTCACCATAGTTGACAACATAGGAAAGGAAGAAATGAACAGACTTGAGGAGGACCAGCGATGAGAACAGGACAGAATTTCGTCATATTGTATATTCTTCTGCTGATCTGCCAGATCGCCATCTGCAATTATGCAGCGCTCGGGCCATACCTCATGCTCAGCCTTCTTCCGGCGATGGTCATGTGCATACCGTTGACTGTCAGCACTCCCGTCTGTATGTTGATTGCATTTGCCAGCGGGCTGGCGGTGGACTGGCTTTCCGAAGGTCTCATAGGCATAAATGCCGCATCCCTCATCCCCGTGGCAGCACTCCGCAGCACTTTCATCAGAATCTTCCTCGGAGAAGACATCATCAACAGAAAGGACAGTTTCTCCGTCAAGAGGAACGGCGCTGGCAAGATATCCATAGTCATGGCTGCCGCGACATCGGTATTTCTGATCGTGTACATCTTCCTTGACGGAGCCGGCGCCCGCCCGTTCTGGTTCTGCGCAGCCCGTTTCTTCGCATCGCTTGCCGCCAACATGATCCTTGCAATGCTGGCGACCGACATCCTGACCCCAGATGACAGAAAATAGGAGGGCGGCAGATGAAACTTAACAGAGAGAACAAACTTCTCATCGGCCTGTGCACGGCCGCAGCAATCCTTATTGCCAAACTCTTCTCCATCCAGATCCTTGACGAGGACTACAAGATGGACGCCCGCAACAACTCGATGGTATATACTACCATCTACCCCACCAGAGGCATCATCCATGACCGCAACGGGGAGATTCTTGTGGGCAACAAGGTCGCATATGACCTTATGGTGACCCCGCGCGAGGTCGAGGAGTTCAAGGGGTTCGACACTCTCGCACTGAGCCAGGTGCTCGATGTCACGCCGGAGTTCATCAAGGAAAAGATGGACGAATATCGCCGTTTCCGCAGGAAAATCGGCTGGCAGTCAGTCGTGATGATGAAGCAGATTCCTCAGGAGACATATATGAAATTCGCCGAGGTTGCATATAAGTTTCCCGGATTCAGAGGTCAGGCCAGAAGCATACGGGAATATCCTTTCAATGCCGGAGGAAACCTTCTGGGATATGTTTCGGAAGTGGATGCGGACTTCATGAAGAGACATCCGGACGAATACAAGGCTGGAGACTATGCGGGAAAGACCGGCATTGAGGCTGCTCGGGAGAAGGAACTTCGCGGAGAGAAGGGGTACAACATCATGCTGCGCGATTCAAGGAACAGAATCATGTCGAGATATGAGGACGGCGCGGAAGACAAGGAAGCCGTGCCGGGAAAGAATATAACCACCACCATTGATGCCCACCTGCAGCATTATGGACAGATGCTGATGGAAAACAAGGTGGGAAGTCTTGTGGCCATCGAGCCTTCGACCGGCGAGATCCTGACCATGGTTTCCAGCCCCGGAATAGACGTGGAGATGCTTGCTGACATCGGAAGGCATTACGGAGAGATATCCTCCAACCCATACAAGCCTATGTTCAACCGCGCCGTGCAGGCTCCATATCCTCCCGGTTCGGTCTTCAAACTGGTCAATGCCCTCATCGGTCTGGAAGAAGAAGTGGTATATCCCGGAACTCAGTATCCATGCCGCATGGGATATCATTTCGGACGCAACAAACTGGGCTGTCACGAGCACAGGTCCCCTATCAATCTGGAGGAATCCATAATGATGTCATGCAATGCATATTACTGTTATGTCCTGCGTGACCTTCTTGAAAATCCGAAATACGGATCCTTCGACGAGTCCATGGACAAGTGGAATGAATATGTCAAGAGTTTCGGATTCGGAAAAAAACTTGGAAGCGACTTCCCGTCGGAACTGGGCGGCTTCGTGCCCGATTCCAAATACTACAACCGGGTCTACGGCAAGGGTGGCTGGAAGGCCACTACAGTGATATCGCTGTCCATCGGCCAGGGCGAACTGGGATGTACTCCGCTCCACCTTGCCAATCTCTGCGCCACTGTCGCCAACCGTGGCTACTATCATATTCCGCACATCATCAAGGACTCGGAGCATGTGGAGATAGACCCGAAATACAAGGAGCGCAACTACACTCTGGTGGACACTCTCCACTTCCCGAAAGTGATCAAGGGAATGTACAGGGCAGTGAACAGCGGTTTCGGTTCGGGAGGAACGGCCAGCATCGCTGCCGTGGAGGGTCTGGACATATGCGGAAAGACTGGTACGGCTCAGAACCCGCACGGACACGACCACTCGATATTCATATGCTTCGCTCCGATGGACAATCCTAAGATCGCGGTGGCGGCATATGTCGAGAACGGTGGATTCGGCGCGACCTGGGCGGCTCCGATAGCATCTCTCCTGGTGGAGAAATACCTCAACGGAGAGATCTCGGACAAGAGGAAATATCTTGAAACAAGAGTCCTGGAGGGAGACCTCATGGACAGGGTAAAGGTGAAATAAGGAAATGAGAGATCTGGGCGGACATAGAGGAAGAGGTCTTGCAAAGACCATAGACTGGTGGCTGGTGGCCTGCTGGTTCCTGATGATAATGATCGGATGGGCCAACATATATGCATCCATCCATTCGTCGGATCCGTCATCAATCTTCGACTTCGACAGCCGTAGCGGAAAGCAGTTCGTCTGGATGATGACCTCCCTGGGACTGGCCGGGCTCATTCTGTTCGTCATTCCTCCGCGGGCCTATGAAGGACTCTCACTTTTCATATACGGCTTCACCATATTGCTGCTGATTGCGGTCATATTTCTGGGAATCGAAGTAAAGGGCTCACGGTCGTGGTTCGCCTTCGGTCCGGTCCGGTTCCAGCCTGCCGAGATATCCAAGATCTCCACATCCCTGCTCCTGGCCACCGTCATGAGCCAGTTGGGATACAGGATCGGGCGTATGAAGGACTTCATCATAACGGCCGCGATCATCCTGGTGCCGATGATGATAATCGTGCTTCAGAGTGAGACTGGCTCGGCCCTGGTGTATGTGGGATTCATATTCATGCTATACCGAGAGGGACTTTCCGGCTGGCTTATCTTCATGATCGGAATGGCCATCCTTCTGTTCATCCTTACTCTGACGGCCACGCCTTATGTGGCACTGCTGGTGCTTGTCGGAGTCGCCACGCTGTGCATATTCCTTTATTCGGGACGCTTCAAATGGTGGCTGCTGGTTGTGGTGCCTGTGATAGTATTCTTCTCCTTCCTGCCGTCGCTGATGGGACTTGTATCCGAGTGGATAGTCGGAGCCGAAGAAATGGCATCGATCACAGCCGCTTTGGATGCCGGAGAAGAAGCCGCCCTGCCGTTTGTGATGAGGATCAAGCCTTTCCATATCCTGCTCGGATGCTCTGTTCTGGCCATGCCGTTCCTTGCCTTCCAGGCATTCCGCGAAGGAAACAGGTTCACATATCTGGCACTGCTGGGCTTCATAGGAGGCATACTTCTGGTCTTCTCGACCGACTTCCTGTTCAACGACGTTCTGCAGGACCACCAGCGAAAGAGAATCGAGGTGCTTCTGGGAATGAAGGAGGACCCGTCGGGTGTGGGATATAACGTAAACCAGTCCAAGATCGCCATCGGGTCCGGAGGATTCTTAGGAAAAGGCTATCTGAAAGGTACCCAGACCACATACGGATTCGTACCGGAGCAGAGCACCGACTTCATATTCTGCACGGTGGGAGAGGAATGGGGATTCGTGGGGACCTCGCTTCTGATACTGATGTTCGTGTTCCTGATCTGGAGGATAATACACGACGCAGAACAAAGCCGCGAGGCCTTCACCCGCATATACGGCTACTGCGTGGCCTGCTGCATATTCATGCACCTTTTCATCAACATCGGCATGACCATAGGACTTATGCCTGTCATCGGCATCCCGCTTCCGTTCATCAGTTACGGAGGCTCCTCGATGTGGGCCTTCACCATCATGCTCTTCATCTTCATTGCCCTTAACCGTAACGAAAGAAAGTATTTCTAACTTCTACTCCCCGAAGAGATAGCGATGCTGCTCAGGGGTGAGGGTGTCGATCTCGCAGCCCCAGTAGGTGAGTTTGCGGCGCGCAACTTCCTGATCGATTTCCAGAGGCACATCGTTGACCATATTGCCTGACTCACGGCTGACCTTGTCCCGGTTTTCCACAAGATACTTTGCACTGAGCGCCTGGATGGCGAATGACATGTCCATGATCTCGGCCGGGTGTCCGTCACCCGCGGCGAGATTCACAAGACGGCCTTCTGCAATCACATATATCCTGTTGCCGTTCTCAAGAGTGTATCCGATGATGTTCCTGCGGGCCGGCTTGCTCTCCTTCGCGATCTCGCGGAGTCCTGCCACATCCACCTCGCAGTCGAAATGGCCTGCATTGCAGCAGATCGCGCCATCCTTCATCTTCATGAAATGGTCTCTGGTTATGACTGCGTCGCAGCCGGTCACAGTCACGAAGATATCCCCGACCTGCGCTGCCTGCTCCATCTTCATCACCTTGAAGCCGTCCATCACCGCCTCCATCGCCTTGATAGGGTCCACCTCTGTCACGATGACCTCGGCACCCAGACCCTTGGCACGCATTGCCACTCCCTTTCCGCACCAGCCATATCCTGCAACTACGACATTCTTGCCTGCAACGATGAGGTTTGTCGTGCGGTTGATTCCGTCCCAGACCGACTGACCGGTGCCGTAGCGGTTGTCGAAGAGATGCTTGCAGTCGGCGTTGTTGACAAGCATCATCGGGAATCTGAGAGCCTTTGCCTTGTTCAACTGAACGAGACGGAGTATGCCTGTGGTGGTTTCCTCACAGCCTCCGATCACATTCGGAATGAGGTCTGTGTATTCCGTATGCATGAGGTTCACGAGGTCTCCGCCATCATCAATGATGATGTTCGGTCCCACTTCCAGAACCCTTCTGATGTGCTCCTCATACTCCTGAGGCGTAGCGTCATACCACGCGAACACGTTCAGCCCGGCCTCCACAAGGGCAGCCGCAACATCGTCCTGAGTCGAAAGCGGGTTGCTTCCTGTGACATACATTTCGGCACCGCCAGCAGCCAGCACTTCGCACAGATATGCGGTCTTGGCTTCAAGATGCACTGAAAGTGCCACCTTGAGTCCTTTGAACGGAAGAGTGTTTCTGAATTCCTCTTCCAGTCCGTTGAGAAGAGGCATGTGGTGTCTTACCCAGTCTATTTTCAGCCTGCCGTCCTGCCAAAGCTGAGGATCTCTGATTTCGCTTGCCATATATACGTCTTTTATAATCGGCCGCAAAGATAGTCTTTTTATTGTTGAAAATCAGCAGAATCAGATATGATAAAATTTATTTTATCGTGGCTAAAATAAATTTTAGTCTCAGATTTTCGTCACATTTTTCTTTTTTTATACATAAGTTCCGACTATTCGACATACCTTGAAAGCAAAAATGGAAGAAATCATCGAAATTCAGAACAAGATTTATCAGATCAGAGGTATGCGTGTTATGCTGGATTTTGACCTGGCGGAACTGTATCATATAGAGACTCGCGTTCTGAAACAAGCAGTAAGGAGAAATCCGGAAAGGTTCCCTGAGGATTTTCTTATAAAGTTATCGAAAACTGACGTTAACAAATTGATTATCAATAGGGGATCACAAATTGTGATACCCCCTGGCTACAACACTGGAGGGCACGGGATGTTTGCATTCACCGAACAGGGAGTCGCCATGTTATCAAGCATACTGAAAAGTTCTCACGCTATACCTAAGACAGAATCACAAAGACCAAGAATCGGATTCAAGATCGGGCAAGATATTTGACCACCGGAATCCGGATTTGACCACATCGGATGGTTTTTGACCAATCTGGGGGCAAATAGTTTTGTGATTTTGTGGCAGAAAGGTAATTTTGCATGAACATTAAATTCAAGAATATGGGATTATTGACAGGAAAGGTGGCTCTTGTCACAGGAGCTACAAGAGGAATAGGAAGGGCAATCGCCCTGAAATTTGCAGCTGAGGGCGCTGACGTCGCCTTCACATACAGGTCTCAGCACGAGGCGGCTACCGATCTGATTTCTGAAATCGAGGCGATGGGAGTGCGTGCAAAGGCATATACATCAGATGCCGCAGACTTTACCATGGCCCATGAAGTGGTGGATGACGTGAAGAACACTTTCGGACATATAGACATACTGGTGAACAACGCCGGCATAACAAAGGACGGGCTCATGATGAGGATGGACGAGGCTCAGTGGGACGCGGTGATCGACACCAACCTTAAATCCGCTTTCAACTTCATCCATGCCTGCACACCGATAATGGCACGCCAGCGCGGAGGCAGCATCATCAACATGTCTTCCGTCGTGGGAGTGTCGGGAAATGCAGGACAGTGCAACTACTCGGCTTCCAAGGCAGGACTCATAGGGCTGACCAAGTCGATTGCCAAGGAGATGGGACCCCGCGGGATCCGGGCAAACTGCATCGCACCCGGTTTCATTGCAACCGACATGACCGGAGCCCTTCCGGAAGACATCCGCAAGGAATGGGAGAAGCAGATCCCGATGAGACGCGGCGGCACTCCGGAGGATGTGGCCGGAGTGGCGGTATTCCTAGCCAGCGACCTTGCCGGCTATGTGACAGGACAGGTCATCAACTGCTGCGGAGGAATGGGCTGCTGATTTTCATGAACATCCGGGCTGAGGATGGTCCGGGCAAATGTGAGGGTGATGAGAGAGAGAATTACAGAAGGATTGAGAGCGGCGGCTGATGTAATACTGCCCAGGACTTGCACGGTCTGCGGAACAAGACTGAATCTGAACGAGAGGCATCTGTGCCTGCCATGTCTGGCAGACCTGCCTCTCACCTATTTTTGGGAAAGAAGTCATAACGAGATGGCTGACCGGTTCAACCTGATGATCGAGCAGGGTGTGGACTCCTATCTCACTGAGGGCAGGCTTGAAAGATATGCCTTCGCCGCAGCACTCTTCTTCTACGACGGCGAAGGCGACTATCGCAGGATCCCCCATCAGCTGAAATATCACGGCAACCTCAGCCTCGGCCGTCATTTCGGACGGATGCTGGGAGTCAGGCTCAAGTGTGCGGAGTGCTTCAAGGATGTGGATGCCGTGATCCCGGTTCCTCTGCACTGGACCCGTCGCTGGAAAAGAGGCTATAACCAGGCGGAGGTCATAGCGGAGGAGGTAGCCCGCGAACTGGGAGTCTTCATGCGCACCGACATTCTAAGACGCCGCAGACGCACCCGCACCCAGACCAAGGTCTCCCCCGAAGAAAAAGCCGCAAACGTGAAAGGCGCATTCGAAGCCGACAAAGCACGCGCTCTGGAAGACAATCTCCGCCACGTCCTTCTGGTGGACGACGTCTTCACCACCGGCTCCACCCTCCACAACTGCTTCCTGGCCCTGCGCGCCGCCCTGCCCGTCTCCGTCCGCATCAGCGTCGCCACTCTTGGGTTTGTTGGAGGGGCGTAAAATCAAATTTATGGCATTTGTATTGCATTTTGACATCATTTGTATATCTTTGCGTAAAATAATATGACTATGAGACAGACAGCAACAACCATCAGGATAGATGCGGACTTGAAGGCTGAATTCGACAAGCTTTGCGATGAATTCGGCATGAGTGCTAACACCGCCTTCAATATATATGTCAAGACGGTCGTGCGTCAAAGAAGAATTCCCTTCCAGATAGAGGCCGACCCCGTTGACGAAGTAATGGAAAGAGGAAGAAGAGCCTTTTATGAAATGCGGAGAATCTCTGCTGAAAACGGTACGGCAGGCATGAGCCTAGAGGAGATTAATGAGGAGATCAGGTTGGCTAGAGAAGGGAAATAACATGAAGATTTATGCCGTCATCGACACAAACGTGCTCGTATCTGCACTGCTTTCTCGCTTTAAGGATACTAAACGGATAGTGCGTTGCACTTTTGTATCGGCATAAGTGTTGCAAAAGTTGCATATATATGAAACTTTATGTATTTTTGCAGAAAGACATAGCAGCGTATGAATCAGTTATATGATATAAATCTAAGGCAATTGAGAAAATCTCGCGGTTTCACTCAGGAGCAACTTGGCATCATCGCCGGAATGACGAAGTCGCAGGTCTCCAAGATGGAGCGTGGGCTCTTAGGTAGTGAAGCGACCATATCAAGGGTATTGTCTGCACTTGGATATAGTGCAAGGATTGTATGCATTGATTCTCGTGGCAATCTAGACTCTGAGAGGGACAGGATACTGGATATTCTCCGCGTATTCAAGGCTAATAACGCTGACAAGTACGGGATTGAGAGTCTCGCACTCTTTGGCAGCGTAGCTCGAAATGAGCAGAAATCCGACAGCGATATAGACATTCTCATAAGCCTTAAGACACCGTCCTTATACTTATATGCAGGATTAAAGAACGATCTTGAATCTATTTTGTGCCGAGAAGTCGATGTAATCTCTGCCAAATCAAAACTACGCGAAGAATTTAAAGAATCAATCTCAGAAGATCTGATATATGTGTAAGAAGAATCGAATAGCCTCTTATCTAAAGACTGCAATTGCTGAAATGGAACTGGCTGAACAGATGTCAGGGTCAATCACTGAACCGGATGATTTCGGTAAGAATCTCAATGGTATGACGGTATTCAGAGCGTGCAGCATGAGCATCCAATGCATTACCGAGAACTTTATCAAAGTGCGGAATATCACAAAATACGGCTTTTTCAAGAGGTATAATACAATCCCTTGGAAGGAAGTGTTCGGGATGCGGAATTTCATTTCCCATGAATATGCAGATGTCGATGAGGAGGCTATATTCGCAACCATCAAAAACGACCTGCCGACACTGAATCAGGTCAGCAGACAAATCCTACTTGACTTGCAGAATGGCTTGCTTGATGAATATATTGACGAGTAATCACTACATTTTCCACTTATTTCATAAAGAGTTGACACCAAGATAGTTAAACGGATAGTGCGTTGCACTTTTGTGTTATACGGTCGGCAGGAATGAAATAGAAACGATGGATGTCGAATGCCACCGTATCGTCGGCAGCGATTATGACATCGGAATGCTTCAGAGCCCATTTCAGCCAATGATGGAGGAAATGTCGGCGCAACCAGGTATAGGGATGTGATGGGTTCTTCAGAAAATCAAGGTCGTTGACCTCCACAACAATCTTTCCCGTAGCGATATCCCTGTATCTGCGCATTATTTTCATGTCCTGGTCCATAGATTTTATGATTTTGCTGCTAATTTATGTAATTTTGCCGCCAAAACAATGAATATGAGAAGATTTGTCATATACGTGCTGGCAGCATTCATCCTGTTCCTGTCAACAGGGCAGGACTCGGCCGCACAGGTTGCTGATGAGGCAAAACTTCTGCCAGAATTCCATATAGACAGGGATATCTATGAACTCAGGAATGCCATAATGCCCGAGTTCAGTTACATATATGACGACATTACGCAGTACGCACCTGCTGCCGTGATGCTCGGCCTGAAGGCCTGCGGATATGAGAGCCGAACCAAATGGGGAGGGATGCTGGTGTCCGATGCCTTTTCCATAGGAATCATGACGATAACCGTCAGAGGCGTCAAGTACATTGTGAACAGACAGCGACCCAATGGAGGGAACCATTCGTTTCCGTCAGGTCACACGGCTACAGCATTCATGACCGCAACCCTTCTGCATAAGGAATATGGATGGAGAAGTCCTTGGTTCAGTATAGGAGGATATACTGTCGCGGCAGTGACCGGAGTATCGAGAATAATGAACAATGCCCATTGGATGAGCGATGTCGTGGCAGGAGCGGCGATCGGAATAGGTTCCGTGCATCTTGGATATTTCATCACTGACAAGATATTCAAAGGCAAGCACCTGTATGACGGATACGTGAAACCCGAATTCGTGTATGACAGCGGCACCAGGCACTATACGGCAGAACTTCTGTTCGGCAGGCGGTTCATCCTCTGCGACAGACAGCAGAAGGTCATGGGAATGGAGCCGGTGAGAGGTTCGCTCACGGGAGTCCAGACGGACATTCCGGTCATTGCGGGAACAGGTGTGACAGTGAGGGCTGCCGCAAGTTCACTGACATATGTATCAGGTTCATCTTCGACGTTGTATTCGACAACAGCCGGAGGTTACTGGAACCACCACTTTGCCAAGATTCTTGAGTTTCAGGGAAAGGCCGGAGTCGGATGTGCATGGGACGGAGCCCCGGCTGGAGATGTATCTGTCGGAGCAGACTTCACTGCAGGAGTCGCCCTCAGCCTCATCATGGACAACAACTTCAAGATCAAGGGATTCTTCGACTACGAAGCAGTCAGCCGCAGGTCCAGTCCTCTCATCCGCCCATGGATGCACAGTTTCATCCTGGGCTACTCGGTGGGCTGGTTCTGGTAGGATTATGATTGAATTTTCCAAAAAATACACTATCTTTGTGTCCGGTTCGCCTTGGTGGTGGAATAGGTAGACACGCGGGACTTT
>CAZMNZ010000064.1:0-12274 GCA_964567765.1 uncultured Muribaculaceae bacterium | reverse complement strand
ACCCCTTACGGTCATCTCTTGTGCCCATGTCAGGACGCATAGGAGCATGGCCGCTGTTGTTGTCAATGATTTTAACAGGTTCATGATGAATGTCCATTTTCTGTAAATTTGCAAAGTAAGATAATTAATCCCTAACCTCCAAACTTTTCTTGCATTGGCTGTCTTGGGCATAAGACTTGATTTCAGCTTTTTCTCTCTTTTGGCTGTAAGGCCCCATGTGATGGGTGTCGTTTTTGAGGATATTTACTATCTTTGCAAATTATGGCAAAAGGATTTCAAGAGACTGACTCTCTGTGCAGGGAGATTGTGAAGGAGGCCCGTGCAGGCGTCTTCAAGCCGGTTTATCTTCTTATGGGAGATGAGCCTTATTATGTCGATATGGTGTGCGATGCCGTTCTGGAACATTGCCTTGACGAGAGTGAGAGGGATTTCAACCAGACCGTGTGCTATGGTGCTGATGTGGATGCGGATGCAGTCATAACCGCTGCCCGCAGATATCCTATGTTTGCGGAGCGTCAACTTGTCGTCGTAAAGGAAGCCCAGATGATGAAGGGACTTGAGGAACTGGCCGTTTATTGCCAGAATCCTCTTGATTCCACCGTGCTCGTCCTTGCTATGCACGGTGCGTCTGCCGACAAGCGTAAGTCTCTGTATAAGACCGTCTCCAAAATGGGAGCCGTGGTGGACTCGCAGGCTCTGAGGGATTATGAGATGCCCCGGTGGATCTCGATGTTCTATCAGAACAAGGGAATGAGCATATCTCCTGATGCTGCCGCCCTTCTTGCCGAGCATGCGGGAACGGATCTCAACAAGATCGCCATAGAGACCGAGAAGATGATGAAGAATCTTCCGGAAGGAACCGTTCAGGTCTCAGTGGCGGACATAGAGAAGAATGTCGGCATAAGCCGCCAGTTCAGCATATTCGAACTGACCAAGGAACTGTCGCTGAAGAATGCCCCAAAGGCTCTGAGGATTGCAGCATATATAGGCTCTTCTGCGAAATTTGCTATGCCTATGGCCGTCAGTGCCCTGTATACCCATTTCTACAGGATACTGAAATATGGGGCTCTGCTGATGGGAAATCCTCGTCCGGGCAATGACCAGAAGGCCAAGGTGCTGGGCGTGAATCCGTATTTCTTTTCGGAATATGACACTGCCGTAAGGAACTACCCTGTGAAGAAGGCGATGGCTGTGGTGGCTCTGCTCAAGGAATATGACTATAAGGGCAAGGGTGGTGATGTCGGAGAGGCGACTCCGGCAGAACTTATGGTCGAACTGACTGCAAAAATACTTAATATGTAAATATATGGGACTTATACAATGCACAAATGTAAGCAAGAGTTTCGGTGAAAAGGTTGCTCTTGACCATGTGTCGGTTGATATCCCCAAAGGAAAGATCTTCGGACTTCTCGGTCCTAACGGTGCCGGAAAGACGACCCTTATCCGAATCATCAACCGGATCACCATTCCAAATGAAGGCTCTATCCTTTTCGATGGTCGTCCTATCACACAGGAGGACGTCGAAAAGATCGGATATCTGCCGGAAGAGCGTGGCTTGTACCGCAAGATGAAGGTCGGGGAGCAGGCCATGTATTTCGCTCAGCTTAAAGGAATGAGCGCACGCGAGGCGGCTGCCGAACTCAAGAAATGGTTCATCCGTTTTGGAATCGAAAGCTGGTGGAACAAGAAGGTGGAGGAACTGTCCAAGGGTATGGCCCAGAAGGTTCAGTTCATCACGACCGTTGTTCATAAGCCGTCACTCCTTATTCTGGACGAGCCGTTCTCAGGCTTCGACCCTGTCAATGCACAGATCATCCGTGAGGAGATCCTGCGACTGAAGGAAGAGGGTGCGACCATTATCCTCTCGACCCATAACATGGAGTCTGTGGAGGAACTCTGCGACAACATCGCCCTGATCAACAAGTCTCATGTGGTGATCACCGGTGGTGTCGATGAGATCAGACACAAGTACGGAAACAAAAATGTGGAACTCGTCTATACCGGCTCCGCCGTCCTGCAGTCTGTCGAGGGAGTCTTCCGTGTACTTTCCGACAATGACGAGTCCGGAAGACATACCGCAGTTCTCGAAATCGCTGACGGAGGCACGTCCAATGCCGTTCTTGCAGAGATCCTCAAACAGGATCTTGCAGTCAACTCCTTCAAGGAACTCGTTCCTCGAATGAACGACATATTCATCAAACTTGTAACAGAGGAGGAATAGGCCATGAAACTGAGAAACATCAACACAATCATATCGCGTGAATACCTTACCCGCGTAAAGAAAAAGTCATTCCTTCTGACAACATTCCTTGTCCCTATCCTCTTTGCCGCTATGTGCATCCTGCCAAGCGTGATCATGTTCATGGCCAAGGACACCGGAAAGCAGGTGGCTGTGGTGGACCAGTCTGGAATCGTGATGCCGTATCTGGTTGACAATGAGAATGTTGATTATACGGACTATTCCACTCATCCGGTGGATAGCCTCAAGGCAAACTTCAAGGATATGGGCCTGGACTTCCTTGTTGTGGTCTCTCCGCTCGACAGTGTAGAGAAGACAGTGACCGTCGCCTCATATTCGGAGAAGCCTATGAGTATGGATATGAAGGAAAACATTTCGTCCAAAGTCAATAGCGCTGTGGAAGATTACCGCATATCCCTTTATGAGATGGGAGATCTTAAGCAGATCATGGAAGATGTCCAGTCTGACATTTCAGTTGCTACATACACTTTGGACGAGTCCGGAGAGGAGAAGATCACCTCATCAGAGGTCTATATTTTCATTTCAATGATACTCTCGATCATCATCTACATGTTCATCGCGATGTTCTCCGGAATGGTGATGCAGAGCGTCATCGAGGAGAAGGCGAGCAGGGTAGTGGAGGTGCTTGTGTCTTCGGTGAAGGCGACTGAACTCATGTTCGGAAAGATCATAGGTGTGGCCTGCGTAGCTCTGACCCAGTTCTTCCTGTGGATAATCCTGACTCTCGTTCTTGTAGGAGGCTTCTCTGCTTTCGGAGGTTTCGATTCCATGATGGGCGACCCTGCACAGGCTGAACAGATGATGCAGATGGCGGGTATGGAGGCCTCAATGGGCGGAATGTCTGCTGAGGACATGATGGCCATGACTCAGGATCAGAGCGAGATGGGTGCCGTGCTGAGCACACTCAAGGATATCGACTGGGTGAAGATGATCATCGCATTCGTGATATATTTCGCTCTTGGATATCTCCTCTATGCATCGCTCTTTGCTGCGATAGGATCTGCTGTGGAGAATGAGGCTGACACCAACCAGTTGCAGATGCCTGTGACCGTGCCGCTTCTTCTTGCGTTCTTCATAGCACTGTATGCCTTTAAGGCACCTGACAGTGCCGTAGTATGGTGGGGATCCATGATTCCGTTCACATCGCCGATCGTGATGCTGGCGCGTATTCCGTTTGGAGTGCCTACCTGGGAACTTGCACTTTCTGTCGCTCTTCTTGTCGCTACATTTGCTGCATGCGGCTGGCTGTCTGCGAAGATATACAAGATCGGAATCCTTATGTTCGGAAAGAAGACCACCTTCAAGGATCTCTGGAAGTGGCTTAGAATGAAATAATTATGAAACTCAGACTATTGCTCTTTACCCTCTGCCTCAGTGCAGCGGCCGTGTCTGCCCAGGATTATTCCTGGAAGGCAGACGTCATGGACGGCAGCAGGACCGGCTGCACTACGCCTTCAAAAGATAATGTGTCCGAAACTCTCGGACATTTAGAGAAAGGAAAGTATGTGGCCCCAAACGGTAAGGTCTTTCCTAAGAATTCTTCGACTGCCATGACTGCTAAGGCTCTTCTTGAAGCCCAGCCTGCTATGGCAGTTGTGAAGGAGGTCGTAGGATATTCTCCGAAGGCCATGGAGAAGGAATATCCGGAGAGCGGACTCTCCAACTGGTTCATTGATATCCTTATGGAGAAGGTGGAGGCTTTGGCTGGAAGAAAGGTTAGCGTCGGAGTCGGCAATTTCGGGGGTATAAGAATAGATATGCCTCAGGGTGATGTCACTATAGACGACCTCATGTCCATGTTCCCCTTCAAGAATCAACTGGTGTATGTGGTTCATAAAGGCAGCACCATAAAGTCTATGCTTGATCAGATGGCGGCGACCCGTTTTCAGGTTCTAGGAGGAGTCAGGGTTGTGGCAGAGGACGGAAAGATAGTCTCCGCTGAAATCGACGGGCAGCCGATTGAAGATGACAGGTTATATGGAGTCGCAACCAATTCATTCCTTCTTTACGGAGGTGATGGTCTTGAACTGGCAAAGGATGCGGTTTCGCTTGATCTGTATGATGTTGACATTATGGATATAGTCCTGGATCATGTCAAGGCTGAGACTACGGCAGGACGACCTATAACATCTGAAGTTGACGGACGAATAATAATCAGATGATCATGAAGAGGATATATATGATTCTTGCGGCAGTCTTGATTTCGGCCGCGTCGTTTGCTCAGAGCATCACTCTGCTGCATCTTAATGACACTCACAGCCACATGGATCCGGAGAAAAGCGGCAAGCATGCCGGCAAGGGAGGCGTGATCGAGCAGGCTGCATACATAGACAGCGTGAGATGTGCAGATGGAAAACGTAATGTGCTTCTTCTCCACGCCGGAGACTTCAGTCAGGGTACATCCTATTTCCCTACGCTGAAGGGAAATCTGGAGATAGATGTCATCAACGCTTTCGGTTATGATGCAGTATGCCTTGGCAATCATGAGTTTGACAACGGTCCGTTGGAACTTGCAAGACGGCTGAAGAACTGCAAGTCGGCTGTAGTCTGCGCAAATTATGATTTCACCGGGTCGCCGGTTGACCCTTACGTGGATCCTTATGTGATTGTTAAGAAGGCAGGGAAGAAGATCGGTATCATAGGTCTTCTGACTGATGTCAGCAGTGTTGTGGATGCCGGGATAGCCTCCACGATGAAGTATCTTAATCCTGTCGAAGTAGTGAACAGATATGCCTCTGAACTGAAGGAGGACAAGGATTGTGACCTTGTTGTCTGCCTGTCTCATCTTGGTTATGAGGACGAGGATTTTACAGACTGTGAGCTTGTTCCGCAGATCAGGAATGTGGATGTGATTGTCGGCGGTCATTCGCACACCCATCTTAAGGACATGACTGTCCTCAAAGACCTTGACGGCGAGGATGTAGTTGTGATTACTGACTGGAAGTTCGGCTGGGAGATAGGTAATCTTAAAATCGGCTTCTGATAATGGAACTGGTCGAACTCATGATAATTGCGGTAGGCGTCTCTATGGACGCCTTTGCAGTCTCCATCTGCAAGGGATTATCTGTTTGCAGACTCCGCCCCTCTCATGTGCTCTCCACAGGCCTGTGGTTCGGCGGATTTCAGGCTCTTATGCCCTTGATCGGATATTTTCTAGGCTATTCGTTTGCAGATTTTGTGACGAGTGTCGATCACTGGATCGCCTTTCTCCTTCTGGGAATCATCGGAGGCAACATGTTGAAGGAGTCTTTCGGTAAGGATGACTGCCAATGCGATGTGGAGCCTGACTTCTCTTTCAGGACAATGCTGACGATGGCTGTCGCAACAAGCATAGATGCGCTGGCAGTCGGTGTGTCGCTGGCTTTCCTGAAAGTGAACATATGGGCTGCGGTCGCTCTCATCGGAGTGACGACTTTCTGCTTTTCAGCGGTCGGAGTCGTTATCGGAAAGCAGTTCGGAGCGCGATACAAGTCCAAGGCTGAGTTCACCGGAGGATTTATCTTGGTTGCTATGGGCCTGAAGATTCTTCTGGAACACATGAATGTCATATAACCTTCCTCCTTCTGGTCTGCCGTGACGCCTAATCTGCTGCCTTTCAGTTGATTAACTATTTTGGCTCGCTGTCCCAGCCATGCGAGCAGTTGTGTTTATTGCGCTGATATTCAGGGTTTTGCGTGTCACGCTTCCGGAGTGGTAATAAAGAGCAGAGCACCTTCCGAGTCGGATTTCAACCCGAATATATGGGCGTCATCTCCTGAGGTGACGCCTGTTTTCTTTCTCAGGGTGTCGGTATCCATGGAGATGTTTCTGGCTGTGACTTCGGAGTGAGGATATTCCTTTCCGGCAGCCTTGATGGAACGTTTGTCCAGAGGAGAGCAACTGATGATTCTGAATACCTTGCCGAACTCTTTCAGTTCCTCAATGGATATCCGGTTCTTGTGCCCGATGCCGGAACTGACTCCTGAAGTCTGCCCGTTGCAGCGTGCATCATATATATAATAGTGTGTGGATCTTCCAAGTTTGCGGATGCCGAATCTTTCGGATATCAGGTTGTATGCTCCTGCCTTCATCAGAGCCTTTCCCGGCTCGAACAGATATGCTTTGTTGCAATCCTGATCTGCAATACTTTCTGAGGTTTCTATCCCAGTTCTATCGCCCCGTCTTCTTCCGGCTACGCTTCCGTAATTGCCGACCTGCCCGGCAACCCTTTCCTCAGATGGCTTGAATAAAAATACCGTCCTGCTTCCATCCCTATGGAGTTCCACGGCATGAATGATATATTCCTCATCCCACTCCCTGTCCATCCACACCAGCAGTTCCTTGCATTCGCCTCCTGCTGCGACAACGTGCACTTCCCGGCAGCAGTTTCCCAATCTGTTGCAGACCATGCTGATGTCAGCCATAGGGGAGAGTTTGAGAAGGATGTGCCTGCTGAATCTGAATGTCTCGTCCTTCAACGTGAGCACCTCTGGAGTGCACTCCTCGATAAGGAAGACCTTCCTGCCGCCTTCGCCCCTTCTGGCAGGATCCATATATACGATGTCCGGGTGAAAGTCTTTCAGGATATCCTCAGGTGTGCGGAATACAGATGTCTCGCCTTCGCTCGATATGACATTTCCACTTCGGTTACTTAATGCTTGAAAATCGGCAGAAGAACTCTTTTCACTAGAGGACACTGCGTAATTGCGAATTATGATATTCTCTGCCCCCAGCGCCCGGAAATTATGCTCTGCAGCCATGCAGAGTTCCGGCAGCATTTCGCAGTAGAGTACTTTTTCCGCATTCCGGGAGAAAAACCAGCAGTCCACGCCCAGACCTCCGGTCAGGTCTGCCAGTCGCATATTTCGGGCAGGTTCTGAGTTTATGGATCCGTCAGACCGATCGGCAGTATGGAATATACTTCTGGCCAGCTCTGCCTTGTATCTTCCTGTAGTCGAACTGCTGCACTGCTCGGCAGAGAGTTTCCTTGGAAAGATCAGCGAAGGGTTGTCGGCCCATTCCTGCACCTTGCCCTTCAGTTTCCTGCGGCTCTCAATGCAGTTCACCGCAAGATCCATATCCACATCCGGCCATTTGGCACGATTGAGAACGAGTCTTGCAGTGTCGTCGTCGATATGTTCCGAAACAAATGCTGCCAGTCTTTCCATACAGTGAATTTATCTCTGCAAATATAGCATATATCCTCCAATTCATTGATTTTATTTGTTAACTTCGTGTCGCTATAACATAATATGATATGCAGACACTGACAAACGTAACATTGACGGTAAATGTCAAGGAACATGGAGCAGAACTCTCCAGCATCATCAAGAACGGAACAGAATATCTCTGGCAGGCAGATCCTGCATATTGGGGCAGGCATTCTCCTGTGCTTTTCCCGATCGTGGGAAGCGTATGGGAGGCAAAGTATAGGGTAGAGGGACAGGAATATGCTCTAGGCCAGCATGGCTTTGCCCGTGACATGGACTTTGAACCGGTCAGCAAGACGGAGACCGAAGTGCGTTTCCGACTTCTTTCAAATGAGGATACCTTGAAGAAATATCCTTGGCCTTTCGTCCTGGAAATAGCGTACAGACTTCATGGCGACAGCATTGATGTCATATGGGAGGTATCAAATCCGGGTTCAGATGATATGTACTTCCAGATCGGTGCCCATCCGGCTTTCTATTACCCTGACTATGATCCACAGGCCTCTCCGAGAGGCTTCCTGTCATTTGATAGGAGTGAAGGACTTCAGTGTATAAGGATCAAGGAGAAGGGCTGCGTGGATGCTGAGACGTTGTACCCTCTTGAGATGGGGGATAGCGGTTTGCTGGAACTCACGAGAGAGACTTTTGATGAGATCGATACAATAATGCTTCAGAATTCGCAGGTGGGTAAGGTGACCCTGCACAGAAATGACGGTACTCCGTGGCTCACTCTCACTTTTGATGCACCGGTAATCGGAATATGGTCTCCTCCGACCAAGAACGCTCCGTTCATCTGTCTTGAACCATGGTACGGCCGTTGCGACCGCGCAGGCTACACCGGAGACTATCGTGATAAGGACTGGATCAATGTTCTGGAGCCTGATGCGAGATTCAGTGTCTCATATACCATCACCCTTCACTAGTCTGTGTTTTGGCAGCGCGTAAGTTCCTGCCATCCAGTGCTTTATAAAATATGCGTGCTGCCAAAGGGGAGCACGCATGTTGTGTAAAACGTTGTATGTCAATGGTTTCGGTGTCGCGGTTTAGAGGCCCTTGATGTACTCGTTGATGGCGGCGGCAGCCTTTCGACCGGCTCCCATTGCGAGTATCACTGTGGCTGCTCCGGTCACGGCATCTCCACCGGCGAATACGCCCTTATGGGTTGTCGCACTATTCTCGTCTGCTACGAGACAGCCGCGACGTGTGGTCTCCAGACCGGCTGTCGTCTTGGCTATGAGAGGGTTAGGGGATGTGCCGAGCGACATGATCACAGTGTCTGTCTCGATCTCGAATTCTGAGCCGGGAACCTCCACCGGACTGCGGCGGCCGCTTTCGTCAGGCTCTCCGAGTTCCATTCTGATGCACTTCACTGCGCGTACCCAGCCGTTCTCGTCTCCTAGCACTTCCACCGGGTTGGTCAGCATGGCGAACTGGATGCCTTCCTCCTTGGCGTGGTGAACTTCTTCTGCACGTGCAGGGAGTTCCTTCTCAGTACGGCGATATACGATAGTGGTCTCTGCACCGAGACGGAGGGCAGTTCGTGCGGCATCCATAGCCACATTGCCACCGCCGACTACAACCACCTTCTTTCCAGCGTGGATAGGGGTGTCATAGTCGTCACGGTATGCCTTCATGAGATTGTTTCGTGTGAGGAATTCGTTTGCCGAGAACACTCCGTTGAGATGTTCGCC
This sequence comes from uncultured Muribaculaceae bacterium, assembly GCA_964567765.1. Classification (GTDB taxonomy): domain Bacteria; phylum Bacteroidota; class Bacteroidia; order Bacteroidales; family UBA932; genus Cryptobacteroides. The sequence goes on along the minus strand of CAZMNZ010000064.1, from coordinate 3,134 downwards.
AGGTATGTTCATGAATCTTGGAAGACCTGCTCCAGAACCGATGAACACTGCTGAGAATCCTTCGTTATCGAGAAGGCTGTCAACTGTCACTGTTCTTCCCGCGATCACGTTGGTCTCGATCTTCACACCAAGTGCCTTCACATCCTCGATTGCCGGTGCGACCACCTTGTCCTTAGGAAGACGGAACTCAGGAATACCATATTCCAGCACTCCGCCCGGACGGTGAAGAGCCTCGAAAATCGTCACTGAGTGTCCGGCCTTTGCCAGGTCATAAGCACATGCAAGTCCTGCAGGACCGCTTCCGATTACAGCGACCTTGTGACCGCTTGCCGGAGCGATTTCCGGTTTCACGCCGCCGTTCTCACGGCTCCAGTCTGCGACGAAACGTTCGAGCTTTCCGATAGCAACAGGCTCTCCCTTCACTCCGAGAATACAGCTTCCCTCGCACTGTGTCTCCTGCGGGCATACTCGTCCGCAGACTGATGGGAGAGAAGAGTCCTCAGCGATAATTGCAGCAGCATCGGCGAAATTCCCGGCAGCGACAGCCGCTATGAACTTCGGAATCTGTACATTCACCGGGCAGGCACCCACGCAGCGAGGATTCTTGCAGTTGAGACATCTTGTAGCCTCAAGCTGAGCCTCTTCCACATTGTATCCGTAGCATACCTCATCAAAATTGGTAGCACGTACTTTTGGATCCTGTTCTCTGACAGGTACTCTTGGAATCTTGTTTGCCATTATTTTCCCCTCCCGATTCTGCATTTATGATGTTCGTTTGCGTCCTTCTCCTCCGTCACATACATCCTCTGACGCCTCATGGCCTCGTCAAAGTCAACGAGATATCCGTCGAACTCAGGACCTTCCACGCAGGCGAAGCGCACCTTGCCTCCGACTGTTACGCGGCATGCTCCGCACATTCCGGTTCCGTCCACCATCAATGTGTTCAGACTGACGATGACAGGAAGATTGAGTTTCCGGCATGTCAGGGTAGCGAACTTCATCATGATCATAGGTCCGATTGCCACAGCCTGGTCATATGTCTTTCCGTCCTCGTTCACAAGCTTTTCCAGCATTGCAGTGACGAGTCCCTTGAATCCTTCCGAACCATCGTCCGTACATATATAAAGGTTGTCGCATACAGCCTCCATCTCTTCCTTATATATCACCAGGTCCTTTGTCTTGGCTCCGATGATCACGTCCACTGCCACACCTCTCTCGTGCAGCCATTTCACCTGAGGATATACGGGAGCCGTTCCCACGCCTCCTGCGATGAAGACATATCTCTTTCCTGCGAGTTCTTCAGCAGACATCTCAGTGAATTCTGACGGTACTCCAAGAGGACCCACGACATCTGCGAAGGCATCACCTTCTTCATAGGTGCATATCTCAGTTGTGGATGCACCTATCTTCTGTGTCACGATTGTGACTGTTCCGGCTTCCTTGTCGAAGTCGCTGATTGTAAGCGGCACACGCTCTCCCTGCTCGTCAGCCCTGATGATCAGGAACTGTCCCGGAAGTGCAGCAGAGGCAAGGCGTGGAGCCTCCACCTTCATGCGGCAGATCGTAGGGGTAAGCATGTCCTTAGAAACGATTCTGTACATGATTATCTGATTTCCTTTATTATATCCAATGCCTCTTTGCAGAGTTTTGTGATTGCGCTCCATTCCTTTGCTGCAATAGCCTCCTTAGGGAAAAGGTTGCTTCCCATTCCGACGCATGTCACGCCTGCCTTGAACCATCCTTCAAGATTCTCCTTGGTTGGCTTCACGCCGCCCGTCACCATGATCTGGCTCCATGGCATAGGCGCTCTGAGGCCTTTCACGAATGCAGGTCCGAGCACATCGCCAGGGAATACCTTGCAGAGGTCGCATCCGAGTTCCTGTGCTTTTCCGACTTCCGATACTGTTCCGCAGCCAGGGCAATAAGGCACAAGGCGACGGTTGCAGATCGGTGCGATCTCAGGATTGAATAGGGGACCGACCACGAAGTTGGCTCCAAGCTGGAGATAGAGGGCAGCGGTTGCAGGATCGACAACTGAGCCGATTCCGAGAATCATTCCCGGAAGTTCCTTGTTGGCGTATTTCACCAGTTCCCCGAACACTTCCTGTGCAAAGTCTCCGCGGTTGGTGAACTCGAATGCGCGCACGCCACCTTCGTAGCATGCCTTCAGGACTGCCTTTGCAGTCTCAAGGTCGGCATTGTAGAAGACAGGAACCATTCCTGTCTCCTTCATTGCCGCTATAACCTGCTGTTTGTTATATTTTGCCATATTTGTATAGATTTCTCGACTCGCTTCGCTCGCTCGAAATGACAAATACTGGTTCGATGTCATTCCGAACTTGACGAAGAATCTTTGTTATTATCGTGAAACGCGTCCTGATCCGTCACCCTTCATCAGGTTCTCGACCTCGGCAACTGTAACCTGGTTGTAGTCACCGTAGATGGTGTGCTTCAGGCATGAAGCGGCCACAGCGAAGTTGAGTGCCTTCTGATCGTCATCCGTATATGTGAGGAGACCGTAGATGAGACCACCCATGAAAGAGTCTCCACCACCGACACGGTCAACGATGTGGGTGATGTTGTAGCGTGGTGACTGATAGAGAGTTCCGTTGCTGTAGAGAACGCCGCCCCAGGTGTTGTGGTTTGCGTTGATCGAGCCGCGGAGTGTGATGATCACCTTCTTAGCACGTGGGAACTTGGCCATGAGCTGCTTGCATACGCTCTCGAACTCTGCTGCGTTCACCTCACCCTGAGTAGCAGTCACGTCGAAGCCCTCCGGCTTGATTCCGAACACCTTCTCGGCATCCTCCTCGTTTCCGAGGATCACATCGCAGCCGGCAACGAGTTCAGGCATCACTTCAGATGCAGTCTTTCCGTATTTCCAAAGGTTCTTTCTGTAGTTAAGGTCGCAGGAAACTGTCACTCCGAGTTTGTTTGCAGCCTTGATTGCCTCAAGACAAACGTCTGCTGCGCCTTGGCTGATTGCAGGTGTGATTCCTGTCCAGTGGAACCAGTCAGCGCCCTCGAATACCTTCTCCCAGTCGATCATTCCCTTCTCGATCTGAGCGATTGAAGAATGTGCACGGTCATATACGACCTTGCTCGGACGTGCAACTGCCCCGGTCTCAAGGAAA
>CAZMNZ010000063.1:0-12297 GCA_964567765.1 uncultured Muribaculaceae bacterium | reverse complement strand
TATGCCTTCCGGCTTCCACTGTGAAGGCACTTCGTTTCCGATGCTCCACATCACCACGGAGGCGTTGTTGCGGAAATGATGGAGCATGTTGATCATGTCCCTCTCTGCCCACTTGATTCCGTTGCCGCTGTCCTCGTTGAAGAATCTGTGATATCCGTTCTTGCATTTGGCTATATCCCATTCGTCGAAGTTCTCCAGCATGACCATGAATCCCATTTCGTCACAGAGTTCTATGAGTTCCTCCGCCGGCATGTTATGGGATGTGCGTATGGCGTCACAACCCATGTCTTTCAGTATGGTCAATTGTCTGCGTATCGCCGCCTTGCTGACCGCCGCTCCGAGAGGACCGAGGTCGTGGTGCAGGCACACTCCCTTGAACTTGCGGCACTCTCCGTTGAGGAAGAATCCCTTGTCAGGGCGTATCTCTATGGTTCTGAATCCGAACCTTGTGCTCACCTTGTCCTGGAGGGCATCCCCTTCGGTGATGCTGACAGCCGGCCTCTTCATCTCCCAGTCCGTAGTCACTGAGCCTCCGGTATATACCTCAGTCTCAGCATAGTAGAGCGCAGGGGATTCAGGAGACCATAATTCAGGATCATCCACTGTGATGATCTGCTCGATCTCTCCGGTGTGAATGAGCCTCGTGTCTGTCGCCACTGCCACTTCCCGGCCTCTGGCGTCAATGATTCTTGTCTTCAAGGTCACCGGCTGATCCTTTGCTACGCCTTCTATCCTGATCTTCACGCTGACTGTCGCATAGTCCTTTCCTATATAAGGAGTGGTGACATATGTTCCCCACACAGGTACATGCACCTGCGGAAGAGTGATATGGCGGACCTTTCTGTAAAGTCCTGCTCCCGGATACCAGCGGGACGACTGAGGCCTGTTTTCAAGCAGTACGGTTATTTCGTTGGAACCAGCCTTAAGACAGTCGGTGATGTTGCAATGGAAGGAGTTATATCCATATGGCCAGAAACATACCTTTTCGCCGTTTACGAACACCTGTGCCTCGCTCATCGCGCCGTCGAAAAGGAGTATATGTCTCCGTCCGTCCAGTTCTTCAGCCGGAACCTCCAGGTTTCTGCGGTATGCCCCCTTGCCCATATATGGCAGTCCGCCCGTGCGGCCTGTCTTTTCACTTGCCACCTTCTCGCCGTTCTGCACCACAGCCACCCTCTGCAGGTCGTTCTCCTTGTCGAAAGGTCCGTAGATAGCCCAGTCGTGAGGCACGGAAACCTTCTTCCAGCCCTCTGTGGCCTCGATGTCATGTCCTTTTCGGAACTCCCATTCCTTGAGTGTGGTCTCGCTGCGCCCTGTCTGGGCGAACGCAGATGCTGCGGAAAGTGCAACTGCTGTTATAAAGGTTATAGTCTTCATATGTTGTATTCAGGAATATTAAATGTTTTACTTGAACGGATCGAGAATAATTGTCGCCTTGCCGTCCTTGAATGCGCCCTTGTCATAGGCGTTCCATCCTAGAGCCGTGTAGCCTGCTGGCTTCCACACACCGTCGGTCTGAGGCTCCCAGTAGAACACTCCGTGGCACGATTCCGTCCCACGGGCACCGTCCAGAATCATCTGCACAGCCTCCTTCGACATCTCAGGCTCGTTCACAGGCACTCCGACCTCGCATATCATCACAGGCTTGCCGTACTTTTCGCTGAATGTGCGCATATTGTCCATACATGTCAAGATTATCGACTTCCAGTCCGTGTTCCAGCCGTTGCCGGACCACCATATCGGATACAATGACATGCCGATGATGTCATACTGCACCTTCTGAGCCTTGAGGACATCCAGAAGCCATGCGAACTTGTCCGTATCCTGACCGTTGCTCCTGTGGACTATGACCTTGACGTCGGGATACACCTCTTTGGCCGCCTTCGCGCCGGCATTGACGAACATGGCGAAATTCGGGATGTTGGCCGGCTGGCTTATGTCGCCGAGCGGATGCAGCATGCCGCTGTTTATCTCGTTGCCCACCTGCACCCATTCCACCTCGATACCGACTTCCTTCATGGACTTGAGCACGTCCGTAGTGTGCTTCTTCACGGCTTCCGCCATCTCTCCCGCTGCATATGACTTCCACGCTGCCGGAGGTGTCTGATTCGAAGGGTCAGCCCACGTGTCGCTGTAGTGGAAATCGATCATGATCCTCATTCCGAGGTTATATGCCCTGAATGCCTTCTCGAGCACATCCTCGGCATTGCACCATCCGTCCTCCGGATCCACCCACACGCGCAGACGTATCGAGTTGAAGCCCAGTTCCTTCATCAGTTCGGTGCACTCTGTCTCTTCTCCGGAAGCATTATAGAACTTCACTCCGTCCTCTTCCATCTGGGTGACCCAACTGATGTCCGCTCCCTTGGCGAAGCCGCCGGATTCGACTATAGCCGTTCCGCCATCTGCATCTCCCGGATTTTCAGAGGTGGGACCGTCAGAGTTCCTGTCGCAGGCCGAAAGCACTGCCAGAACGGCGGATGCTACCGTCAGAAGTCTTCTGTATTTCATGGCATTGAGATAAATTCAAAATCGCACAAATTTAAAAAATATTCCTCGGATACGCAATGTGCACCACGGTTATGTCGTTCCTGGAACCGACAGGCAGAGAAAAGGGATAAAAGGCGCCTGACGGTGCCCCAAACACGGTGAAATGAAGGATTTCAAGGACCGACAGGCAGGATAGAGGCAATAACTCTGCCTGATGGTCAGAAATGGCCGGGGCTTTTCCTGAGGTATTCGGAAATTCCGGGCAAAAAATGCAACTTTTTTTGAATTTGCAGTCCTCTTTGGTTTAATATGCTATATATTTGCGCTCAACAAAAAACTGATGACCATGAAGAATATGTTCGGACTGACTGCCCTGACTCTATCGCTTGTGATGCTGTCCTCGTGTGCGGTTGAGAAGACTCCTCTTGAGGAGGACCTGCAGAGACTTGATGACGCACTTGGGATGATGGACGAGTATGTCCGCGCCAAGAATCAGAGCATCAAGGTGCTGGAGGATGTCCTTGCGACGGAGGAGATGTCCCTTCTCCAGCAGTACCATGTCTATGGACAACTTTATGACGAATATGAGGCTTTCCAGTTCGACAAGGCCAAGGAGGTGCTTGAGATTCAGGAGAAACTGGCGGACGAGATGAACGACCGCTCCCTGAAGAATTCAGCCACGATAGAAAAGGCCTATCTCTTCACCGTGGCAGGAATGTTCCTTGAGGCCGAGACGGTCTTCAATCAACTTGACACGACTCTGCTTGACCATCTTCAGAAGATGTGCTGGCTCAATGCCCGTCAGAAATTCATCCATGACTATCAGGATTACGTGAAGACGGCAGGAATAATGCTGCCGGACGCTCACCTTGAGAAGAAATATCAGGACCGGATACTCAACGAGACTCAGAGAAGATCGCCGCTGAATGCCCACATAAGGGTGAGAAGGCTGATCGATGAAGAGAAATATGAGGAAGCCTATGGGGAGAATCAGAGCATAATAGAGTCTCTCAACAAGGACACGCGCGATTACGCGGTCCAGACCTACTGGCAGGGATATATCTGCGAGAATCTGGATAGGGAGGAAGAGACTGTAAAATGGTGGGTGGAATCGGCGATATGCGACATAAGGTGCGCGATAAAGGACAATGCCTCCCTTAGTTCCATCGCCATCAAACTGATAAATCCGGAGGATGCTGAAAGGGCGTTCAAATATATACGACTTTCACTGAATGATGCGATCTTCTATAATGCAAAACTCAGGAAGGTGCAGATAGCCTCGACGCTTCCGTGGATCGAGAAGGCATATTCCGACAGCAAGGAACTGCAGAACAAGGAGCGCAACACCTATCTGCTGATTGCATCTCTGTCGGCCGTCCTGCTCCTCCTGACCAGTATACTTCTGCTCCGCATGTACCACAACAGGAAAGTGGCCTCGGACGAACTGGAAACTAAGAATATGCAACTTGCCGCCTATGCCGATTCCATCAAGAATGTCGAGGACGACCTGCGCAAGAGCAATCTGGACCTCGTCGAGGCCAATGCCGCCAAGGAGGAATATCTTGCCCTCTTCCTGTCCATGTGTTCGGGCTATCTGGACAAGTTGAGGAAGACAATCCAGATGGAGCAGTACGAATCCGAACTCAAGAATTTCTATAAGATCTTCGACACCTCTTTCCTTCATCTGTATCCAAGTTTCGTGGAAGACTTCAACGCCCTTCTGAAGGAAGACGGCAGAATCGTCCTCAAGGAAGGTGAAATGCTCAATACGGAACTCCGGGTGTTCGCCCTGATCCGCCTTGGCATAACCCAATCATCGCACATCGCCTCCCTTCTCCGCTATTCCGTCAACACCATCTACAACTACAGGGCGCAGATAAAGAATGCCGCTCTGTCGGACAGGGAAAACTTCGAGGATTCCGTCAGAAAGATTGGTTCCAGAAAGTCGTAGTCCACTTTTCCCGTCCACTTTTTAATCCACTTTTGAATGATGTAAATAATTGAAAATCAAAAGGTGTATATCGGGCGAATCCACTATTTTACCCCCGCAGAAATCCATCATGGATAACGGCGGGGGTAATTTGATAAATTTGTGCTGATAAAGAGTCTCGAAATCATATGTTTCGTCACTTAATAAATTAACACAAAAACATTAACCCAATGAAACACCTAACTTGTCGAATCGCCCTTATCTATTTTGCGATAATGGCTCTGAGTTGCGCCAACGCGTTCGCTCAGCAGGTACAAGGTACGGTAAAGGATGCTTCCGGACAACCTGTAATCGGCGCAGCCGTGGTTGTCGAAGGTACGACAAACGGAACGACCGTCAATCTGGACGGAGCCTTCGTTCTGAATGCGGTCCCTTCTGATGCAGTCCTGGTAGTCTCTTCAATCGGTTACGGCGTCCAGAAGAAGAGCGTCGTGACTGCAGCCATCTCTTCAATCACATCCGATGACCTTAAGAAGACAGCGGCCACTCGTGTAGATAACCTCCTCCAGAGTATGACTTCCGGTGTGACAGTCACTTCGACATCAGGTGCTCCGGATGCAGGTTCACAGATCCGTATCCGTGGTATCGGTACTATTAACAATTCAGAACCTCTCTATATCGTTGACGGCATGCCTGTAGGCGGAATCGACTACCTCAACCCTAACGATATAGAACGTATCGAAGTCCTCAAGGATGCCGCTTCATGTGCGGTATATGGTGCACGTGCAGCAAATGGTGTCATCCTCGTCACCACTCGCCAGGGCTCAAAGGACAAGACAACAGTAAACTATGATTTCTCTTACGGATGGCAGAATCCATGGCGCAAGCCTCAGGTGCTTAATGCGACAGAGTATGCCATCATGATGAACGAAGGTTACGTCAACAACGGTCAGGAACCTCGTTATGCGGATCCTTATTCATTCGGCGAAGGTACAGACTGGGTAAGCGCGATTTTCAATGACAATGCTCCTGTAATGAAGCATGACATAAACATCAACGGTGGTAACGACCGCCTCCAGTATTCTACTTCGGCAGGTTATCTCACTCGTGAGGGTACCATCGGCGGTAACTACGGCCGTGCTAACTATGACCGTTTCACTCTCCGTCAGGCTTTGAACGCAACTCTCTTCGACAATTCGGCTGACCGCAACTGGCTCAACAAGATGACGATGCAGACAAGCGTTTCGTACTCACACATCAATTCTACAGGTATCTCCACCAACTCTGAGTACGGTTCGCCTCTCGGTTCAGCAATCGGTATGTCACCGCTTGAGCCTGTCTATGCTACACCTGAGATGGAGGGAACCTATAAGATTCTATATCCTCTAGGCTATCCTTACATCATAAGGGACGATGCAGGTCAGGCTTATACAATCGTTGACGGTGCCGTATATAACGAGCAGAACAACCCTTTCGCAACTCTCTCTCTTCCTGGTACAAAGTATTGGACGGACAAGTTTGTGGCCAACGGTAACCTCGAACTCCAGATCTGGGACGGTCTCAAGTTCCGTACACAGGTGGGGAACCTTGCATGGGGCGGTGACTGGGGCGGATACAAGGGTATTGACGAGTCTTGTCTTCCTCAGACTTACGAAATCGATTATGTACGCGTATTCCAAAAACCTTAATATATTTTCATTATGAGACTGAAAAACATTTTCTTGGGTGCGGCCATCCTGCTTGCCGCGTCATGCGCTCCGAAGAGCGAGACCGACAGGAAGGTCGATGAACTGCTTTCGCAGATGACCCTGCGCGAGAAGATCGGGCAGATGAACCAACTTTCCGGAGGGGCGTGGCTTGCCGGTCAGGCTGCGGCCGGTGAGGTAGGCTCCATCCTCAACTGCGTGGATCCGGCAGAGATCAATGTGGTGCAGAGGGCTGCCGTGGAACAGAGCCGTCTCGGTATTCCTGTTCTCGTGTCCCGTGATGTCATCCATGGTTTTCGCACCATATTCCCGATTCCTCTCGGTCAGGCTGCGACATTCGATCCTGATGTTGTGGAGCATGGCGCCCGCGTGGCTGCCGTGGAGGCCACTGCAAGCGGAGTCAGATGGACGTTTTCGCCTATGCTCGATGTGGCTCGTGACCCTCGTTGGGGACGAGTTGCGGAGGGTTCCGGCGAAGATCCTTATCTGGACGCTGTGATGGGTGTCGCCATGGTGAAAGGTTATCAGGGAGATGACCTCAGCGATCCTACCGCCATGGCTGCGTGCATCAAGCATTTCGTGGGCTATGGTGCCGCCGAGGGTGGCCGTGACTATAATTCCACGATGATTTCGGAGCGTTCTCTCCGCAATACATATTTCCCTGCATTCCAGGCTACGGCTGATGCCGGCGCAGCCACTCTCATGACTTCGTTCAACGAGATCGACGGTGTGCCGTCCACAGGCAACAGTTGGCTCCTGAAGGATGTTCTTCGCGATGAATGGGGTTGGGACGGCATGGTGGTGACCGACTGGAATTCTGCCGGCGAGATGATCGCTCACGGATTTTCACGCGACCTCAAGCATTCTGCCGAGCAGGCTGTGAATGCCGGAGTGGATATGGATATGATGTCATACGGCTTCATCCAGTATATCGAGGAACTCGTCAAGGAAGGAAAGATTTCCGAGAAGGAGATCGACCGTGCCGTGCGCAACATCCTCAAACTCAAGTTCGATCTCGGTCTCTTCGAGAATCCGTATGTGGACGAGACCCTTCCTGCAAAGGTGGACTATGCCCCTGAACATCTTGCCGCTGCAAAACAAGCTGCCGTGGAGTCTGTCATCCTTCTCAAGAACAGAGGTGGCGTTCTGCCTCTCGACAAGGCAGAGACGATCCTCGTCACCGGTCCTCTTGCAGATGCTCAGTACGAGCAGATGGGAACATGGGCTTTCGACGGTCAGAAGGAGCACACCGTGACCCCTCTGACTGCTCTGCGCGAGGAATATGATGTGGTGTGGGTTCCGGGTCTCGACTACAGCCGCGACAAGTCTCACGCTCAGTTTGCAAAGGTGCGTTCTGCCGCTTCAAAGGTTGATGCCGCCGTGGTGTTCGTCGGTGAGGAAGCCATTCTCTCCGGCGAGGCTCATTCTCTGTCGAATCTTGACCTTCAGGGTGCTCAGAGCGAACTCATAGCAGAGGTGGCCAAGGCCGGAAAGCCTGTCGTGGTTGTCGTTATGGCCGGACGTCCTCTCACCATCGAGCGTGACCTTGCAAACTGCGACGCCATGCTCTATTCATTCCATCCGGGCACGATGGGCGGCCCTGCTCTTGCAGAACTCATAAAGGGTAAGGCTGTCCCTTCCGGAAAGGCTCCTATGACCTTCCTCCGCAATGCGGGACAGGCTCCATTCTACTACAATCATAACAATTCAGGCCGTCCATGCAACGGCACCGAGACCCTTCTGGAGGATATTCCTGTGGAGGCCGGCCAGACTTCTCTCGGCTGTACTTCGTTCTATCTCGACAGCGGTTACGGCCCTCTCTTCCCGTTCGGCTATGGTCTGTCCTATACGACCTTTGAATATGGGCTTCCTGTCATTGAGCAGACTGTCCTTGGCGCTGATGACGTCCTCCGCGTCAAGGCTGAACTCAGAAACACCGGTTCCGTGGCTGCGACAGAGGTCGTTCAGATGTATGTCCAGGACCGCGTGGGAAGCGTCGTGCGTCCTGTGAAGGAACTCAAGAGGTTCCGCAGGGTGGAACTGGCTCCGGGCGAGTCCTGTGATGTCGAGTTTGAACTTCCTGTTTCGGAACTTGCGTTCTGGAACATCGATATGAAGCATGTTGTGGAGCCGGGTGATTTTAGACTCTGGATTGCCGGTGACTCCGCTTCAGGCGAACCTGTTGATTTTACAGTCAGATAAATCATGAAAAGACTGCTGCATATTATCCCTCTTATGCTGTTCTTCCTTTCCGGTTGCGTGACCGAGAAGGAGGAACGGCCGCAGGAGGAACCTGAAATGAAGGGCTATGCCGAACTGATACAAGCTTATCAGGACGGCAAGGTCTTCGTTTCTGCCGTGCATTCCTCCGGCTCATGTCTGCTGACGTTCGATGGCGGATATACCATAACTGTCCCTGAGACGTCGTTCAAGGTGTATGACTGCACCGACAGTCTGCCGGAAACGGTTTCGACCCGTTCAGCGACAAGACAGGACTTCCTATGTATATGGGAGAGATCGGGCACAACACCGACGAGTGGCAGGAGACTTTCTGCCGTGCGATGAAGCAGAGCAACATCGGTTATACCTTCTGGCCGTACAAGAAGATACATAGTTCGTGCTTCACCGGCATAGTCCCTCCTGAGAACTGGGACAGGGTCATAGAGTTTTCGAAGGCGCCGCGCACGACCTTCTTCGATATCCGCGCAGCCCGTCCAGACCAGAAAATGGCACGCAAGGCCCTGTCGGACTTCATCGAGGCTTCCCGTTTCGAGAACTGCATCCCTCAGGAAGGTTATATCCGTTCCCTCCTTCTGGACTGATTCTGCCGGGGCTATATAAAAAGAACACCGTAACCCCATATTGGAATCATGGCGCAAATCTAAAAGACTAAAAAGTCAACATGACTGATCAGCCAGTCTCTTTTCTTGATATATGTTTACACCGGGAGGATGATAGGTGTTGCGGATGACTCCGTTAGTTTCGCTCACTCCGGATGCCCCCACAATTTGGCTGACCTTGTCCGGAGACATGGCGTGTTTCCCGGACGGCTCCCACGATTTGGCTGACCTTGTCCGGAGAAATGGCGTGTTTCCCGGATGAGATTGCAGGTGCTACATGAAATATGGAGAATCATGTAGCACGCGAGTGATTTTTCGGGGTTTAACCTCCTTTCGAAGAGCGGGTGGTACATGAAAAGGCAGGATTCGTGTACCACCCGAATAAAAGCAACAGGCTGTGCGAGATGCTCTAAAGGGATTGCTCTGCATGCTTTGTGGTGGGACCAAAAACAGAATAATCATTATTTTCCGTTGAGCCCGGATCATCCTCACATTCATGTCGAGCGACCAAATTCGCATTCATGTCGTGCGATCATCCTCACATTCATGTCGAACGACCAAATTCACATTCATGTCGAGCGACCGGAGGGAGTCGAGACATCTATAATCAGATTTCTCGTTTCTGTCTTCGCTCTCGCTCGAAATGACAAGGTCCATCCTGAATAAGGAAACTTTCAGAATGGGAGGTCCTGAACGGATATTTCTGTGAAATCTGTGATTGTCTTGTGGCAGAGAGGGGCGATTCTATCGCGCGGGAAGGAGGTGGCGAGTCCCACTACATAGGCTCCGGATGCACGTCCGGCTGCGATGCCGTGAAGCGAGTCCTCGAAGACCACTGTGGTCTCCGGCCTGCCTCCCAGTCTCTCCATCGCATTCAGGAAGCACTCCGGGTCGGGCTTGGACTTGGAGAAATGCTCGCTGGTGAGTATGGCGTCGGCCAGTTCAAGAAGTTCCGGGTGAGCCTTATAGACCTTCTCCATCTTGGCATCATTCGAACTGGTCACGATGGCAATCGGAATGCCCGCCCCCTTGATCTTCTGCATGAATTCAAACGCACCAGGGATGTATTCGAACGGCATGGTGCGCTCGAACTCGTTGAGTCTTGGGACGATCTCCGCTTTCTGGGCGTCCATCCCTTCGAAATATCTGTCGAATATCTGGACGAGAGTCTGACCTTTGATGGTGTGGCCGAAATCCTCCAGACCGAGATATTCCTTTCCCAGCATATTCCAGAAGTCGGTGTAGTGGTGTTCGGTGTCCATGATGACGCCGTCGAAATCGAACAGTGCTGTCTTCAGTTCCATGTGCGTGCCTTCTTCTGGTTGTTTCACTTTTGGATCAGAGGTGAGATGAGAGCCTTCTTAAGTTGGTCGTCATATCTCAGCCGCACCTTGACGCCCGCTTCCTGGAACCAGTAGCGTGTAGCGATCTCCTCCTCGATGAACGGAACGATCTCCTCCTTCTTGAGACGGATAAACCTCTCCTTGTCCATCTCCAGTGCCTTCTCCATAGCCTTGAGTTCGTCAGCCATGGCATCCGCCAGTCCGTCCTTCTCAAGTTCCTTTTTCATCTGGTCATAATAAGTCTTCGCACTGCTGCGATAATCGAACTCCTGAGTCTTTGCAAATGCAATGAAGTCCTCGAAATCCTCGTCAGTGAAATGGAAATCGTCCACTGCCGGGATGGAGGCATGTCTTCGTGCAAAGTTGATTACATACTGGTCAATGACGCCTCCCAGCACGAGTGAATACACAAGACGGCTGTACTGCGGCACCTCGATATCCACATCCGGAGTGATTCCGCCGCCGTCACGCACTGTTCTGCCGGCTGCTGTCTTGAATTCCCTGGTCAGAGAGTCCGGAATATGTCCCACGCTTCCGTCCTCGTTTCTGTTGGCATAGTCTATCGCCTGGACGCAGCGCCCGCTCGGAGTGTAGTATTTTGATGTGGTGATCTTCATCTGCCCGTTGTAGGGGAGTGGACGAATGGACTGCACGAGACCCTTTCCGTAACTGCGCTTGCCCATTATTGTGGCCCTGTCCATGTCCTGGAGGGCTCCGGACACGATTTCAGAAGACGATGCCGATCCCGAATCAATGAGCACTATCATCGGGATCTCTGTGTCCACCGGCTCTGCGGTCGTGTGATATTCCTTCACGGATTCCTTGTTGTTTCCCTTTGCAGTAACCACCAGCGAGCCCTTGGGGACGAACAGCGACACGATTCCTATCGCCTCGCTCATAAGCCCGCCTCCGTTGCCCCTGAGGTCAAGGACGAAACGCTTCATCCCCTGCTTCTTGAGGTTCAGGAACTTGGTCCTGAGTTCATTCGAAACATTCTCAGTGAATCCGCTCTGGAGGATATAGCCTGTCGTGTCATCCAGCATCCCAGCATATTCGATGTCCGGGAAATGTATCCTTTCACGCACCACAGGAATGTCCAGCGTGTCGCCCGTGTGCACCTTCTTCACCTTGAATACCACCGTTGTCCCCGGCTTTCCCTTCATGCGGTCGCTGCTCTCCTTTGTCTCCAGCCCCTTCGTCGTCACTCCGTCAATCTCCAGAACCTCGTCTCCGCACTGAAGCCCGTATTTCTGGGCAGGGGAGCCGGCATAAGGCTCGTTTATGATCACATTCTCATCCTTCTTCTTGTGGATGATCGCGCCGATACCTCCATATGTCTTGGAAAGCATCATCTGCAGGTCCTCGTTCTCCTCCTCAGGGATATAGACGGTATATGGATCCAGTTCCTCCAGCATGGCATCCACACCAGCCCTCATGATCCTGTCCACCGGCAGCGAATCCACATACGAGCGGTTAAGTTCCATCACGATGGCATTATGAATCTCGGACCACTGTCCCAGTCTGAATCCCTTGGACTGTCCCTCAGCGGTCACTCCCGCCATAAAAAACATGGCCGCAGCCATGAGCATATATATTTTCCTCTTCATATTTCTATTATATGTTAGCCTCGTGGCACCGACAGGCAGAGTTTTAGCCGATTTAGCGCCTGACGGTACTGAAATGCATCAAATTTGCCTTATTTTTAACACCGACGGGCAGAGTTTTGCCTGATTTAGCGCCTGACGGTCGATGCCTATAAGTTCTTTCGGAGATGTCTCCCTTTCATCCTGAGCCCACCCTCCCAGTCATCCCCATCTCGACCTGGCTCCCTCCTCCTGTCATCGTGAGGCTCTCCCCTCCCTGTCATCCTGAGCGCCAGCGAAGGATCTTTACCCCCCCCCCAAGAAAAAACCCCCCCCCCCCCGTCTCCTGAACCCCCTCCCCGCCCCCCCCCGCTCCCTCCCCTTCCCCCCCCCCCCCCCTCCCCC
>CAZMNZ010000062.1:10709-12653 GCA_964567765.1 uncultured Muribaculaceae bacterium | reverse complement strand
GGAGATTCTTGATGGCACTGCGACAGTGTCCTTCACCGGAATCCTTACGGAATACAAGGGCGCAGCCCAGTTCACCCTCATCGACCTTGACGGCGTGAAGAAGGCCGACGGCACTCTTTGGTATAAATAGTATAAGATCCCCGGCCGAACCCTGTCATCCTGAGCGAAGCGAAGGATCTTTATAAAAATAAAATTTTCCAAATATGAAGAAAACACTACTCATCACAGCAATAATCATGGCATCAGTATCCTGCACGACAACCAACCCTTTCCTCACCGAATGGAACACCCCATATGGAATTCCGGACTTTTCGAAGGTGAAGGAAAAGCACTATGTGGAGGCAGTTGAGGCAGGTGTGGCCCAGCAGCAGGCAGAAATCGATGCCATCATCGCCAACACCGAGGCTCCTACATTCGAGAACGTAGTGGCAGCCTATGAGCGTTCAGGCGCCATCCTCGACAGGGTGACCGGAGTCCTCTTTAACCTTTCCGAGACGGACGGCACGGAGTCACTCCAGAAGATCGTGGAGCAGGTTCTCCCTATGTTCTCGGTTCACTCTGACAACATATTCATGAATCCTGATTTTTTCGCAAAGGTGAAGGTCCTGTATGACGACATGGACAACCTCGGTCTGAATCAGGAGCAGAAGATGGCTCTCAAGAAACTCTATAATGCATTCGTGAAGAACGGTGTGGCGCTCGGCGAGGTAGAGCAGGCACGCATGAGGGAGATCAATATGGAACTCTCCTCCATGTCCAACACCTTCGGCAACAGGCTTCTTGCTGAGAACAATGCCTTCGCAGAAGAGTTCGGAGTGGCGATTTCGGAATATGGCGGAGCAATGGCTTCGACTGATGACCGCGCCCTTCGCGAAAGGATGTTCAAGGCATATTCATCACGCGGAAACAACGCCAACGAGAACGATACCAAGGACCTCATAATGAAGATGATGGCTCTCCGTATAGAGAAGGCGAAACTCCTTGGATATGAGAACCCTGCCCAAATGATTCTGGCAGACAAGATGGCCGGCGATCCGGAGACAGTGGACACCTTCCTTGCAGGCATCATGGCTCCGGCTGTGAAGAGGGCAAAGGAGGAGATCGTGGACATGCAGGCCGTGATGAACGAGGACATAGCAGCAGGCCTTCTTCCTGAGGGTTCTGTGATCGAGCCATGGGACTGGGCATATTATGCAGAGAAGGTCCGCAAGGCAAAGTACGCCCTCGACGAGGAGCAGACAAAGCCGTATTTCCAGATGGAGAATGTGCGTGCTGGCGTCTTCAACACTGCTCACAAGCTTTTCGGTCTGAACTTCGAGAAACTTGAGGATATCCCTGTATATCATAATGAAGTCGAGGGCTTCAAGGTGACTGACGCGGACGGAAGCCTCATCGGAATCCTTCTTACAGACTATTTCCCTCGCAGCACGAAGAGGGGAGGAGCATGGATGAACAACTTCGTGAACCAGGAGGTCATTGATGGGGTGGATATCCGTCCTGTGATAGTGAATGTCGGCAACTTCAGCAAGCCGGTCGACGGAAAACCAGGTCTTCTTACCCTTGACGAGGTGGAGACAATGTTCCATGAGTTCGGTCATGCCCTTCACGGACTTCTCAGCCAGTGCACATACAAGAGCGTTGCAGGAACATCAGTCGCACGTGACTTCGTGGAGCTCCCTTCACAGATCATGGAGAACTGGGCGTTCCAGAAGGAGGCCCTTGCAGACTATGCACGTCATTATGAGACAGGCGAGGTGATTCCTGACTCTCTCGTGACAAAGATCAATGCAGCCGGCAACTTCAATCAGGGCTTCATGACCACTGAACTTGCTGCCGCTTCAATCCTCGACCTCAAATGGCATATGCTTTCGGAGATTTCTCCACTTGCTTCGCTCGGTCGAAATGACAAGACTACAGCTCCAGCCACTTCGAGCGCTTCCTCTG
>CAZMNZ010000062.1:2168-10609 GCA_964567765.1 uncultured Muribaculaceae bacterium | reverse complement strand
TCGCTCGGTCGAAATGACAAGACTACAGCTCCAGCCACTTCGAGCGCTTCCTCTGTCATTTCGAGCGCTTCCTCTGTCATTTCGAGCGAAGCCGAGAAATCTCCTGCCTCTTTCGTAGAAGAATTCGAGAAGAAGGCCTGCAAGGAAATGGGCCTCATCGACGAGATCATCCCACGCTACCGCAGCACATATTTCGCCCACATCTTCAGTGGCGGATACAGTGCCGGCTACTACAGTTACCTCTGGGCCGAGGTCCTGGACAAGGACGCCTTCGAACTCTTCATGCAGAAAGGCATCTTCGATCCAGAGACAGCAATGTCCTTCCGCCGCAACGTCCTCGAAAAAGGCGGCAGCGACGAACCGATGGACCTCTACCGCCGCTTCCGTGGCGCCGACCCCGACCCCGCAGCCCTTACACGCGCCCGCGGCCTCTGATTCAGGCGAGCCACATCTCCCTGACTGGATTTCGTTCCGAATTTCATCTAGATGACTATGTCACACCCGGGGCGGAGACAGGCCGAATGCAGCGGGTGCTACATGAAATGGCAGTTTTTATGTACAACCCGCATGTAAAACCCCCGCAAAACGACGAAAAATGAAGCAGGTGCTACACGAAAAACGCAAAATCGTGTAGCACCCGCTTATAGAGGTGTATCTGAAAACCAGGGTGTTGTATGCAACTCTGGCGGTGTGCTTATACCAGCGGTGTTCCGGTCATGGCAGCAGGCTGCTCGATGCCCATCAGCTTGAGGATGGTAGGAGCGACGTCTGCGAGTTTTCCGTTCCTGACCTCTGACACTGCGTCGCCTGCGTTGATCACGATGAACGGAACATCGTTGAGGGAGTGGGCTGTGTTAGGGGTGCCGTCGTCGTTCACGGCGTAGTCTGCGTTTCCGTGGTCTGCAGTAAGCAGGATCACATAACCATGTGCCTTTGCTGCCTCCACTACCTTCTCCACACAGCCGTCCACTGCTGTAACAGCCTTGCGGATGGCCTCGTACACTCCTGTGTGGCCGACCATGTCGCCGTTAGCGAAGTTGAGGATGATCAGGTCGTTGCGGCCTGTGTTGATCGCGTCAACGAGTTTGTCTGCAACCTCCGGTGCGCTCATCTCCGGCTGGAGGTCGTATGTGGCAACCTTAGGGGAGTTTACGAGGATTCTGTCCTCGTTCTCGAAGAGGGCCTCTGCTCCACCGTTAAAGAAGAATGTCACATGGGCATACTTCTCTGTCTCTGCGATGCGGAGCTGGTTCTTGCCTGCCTTTGAAACGACTTCTCCGAGAGTCTGCTGAACGTTCTCCTTGTCGAAGAGGATGTGCAGACCTGTGAATGATGCGTCGTATGGAGTGAGACAGCAGTAGTAGAGCGGAAGGGTGTGCATTCCGAACTCCGGCATGTCCTGCTGGGTGAGGACTGCAGTGAGTTCACGTGCGCGGTCGTTGCGGAAGTTGAAGAAGATTACAGCGTCACCTTCCTCGATTTTAGTAAGAGGCGCACCTGCTGCGTCTGTGATTACGATAGGCTTGATGAACTCGTCGGTCACGCCTGCGTCGTATGATGCCTGTATGGCCTCAGTTGCAGAAGTTGCATATACTCCCTTGTCTTCAACGAGAAGGTCATATGCCTCCTTCACGCGCTCCCATCTCTTGTCGCGGTCCATTGCATAGAAACGTCCGCATACGGAAGCGACCTTTCCTGTTGACTTCGCCATCTCTGCCTCCAGAGCCTCCACGAAGCCCTTTCCGCTCTTAGGGTCAGTGTCACGTCCGTCCATGAAGCAGTGTACGAACACGTCCTCAAGACCATATTCCTTGGCCACGTTGAGGAACTCATATACATGCTCCAGTGAGCTGTGCACGCCACCCATCGAAGCCAGTCCCATAAGGTGGAGCTGCTTGCCATTCTGCTTCACATAGTCATATGCTGCCTTGATCTCAGCGTTCTGAAGAAGTTTGTGCTCGCGGCATGCGATGTTGATCTTCACGAGATCCTGATACACCACGCGGCCTGCGCCGAGGTTGAGGTGACCCACCTCAGAGTTACCCATCTGGCCGTCAGGAAGACCTACGGCCTCGCCGCATGCCTTGAGAGTGGCCATAGGATAGTTCTTGCGGAGGCTCTCGATGTAGGGAGCACCCTGAGTGTAGATGACATTAGACTCATCCTGTCTTCCCTCGCCCCATCCGTCGAGGATCATAAGTAGAACTTTCTTGTCCATAGTATTGTAATTTAAAACTTTTCAAGCGTATATACCGTCCGGCTGAGGAGGTCAATCCCGCCGTTCGCGGCTTTGCCGCGCAAAGATACAATCTTTGCAAGATTTGCGCAAGAGTGCAAGACTTGTGCACATTTTTTGTCTTGCCCTCGGGAAGTATGTAGTGTAACTCTAAATGGTTTTCTTATGTTAAATCGTCTGATTCCAGTGGCACTGGCGGCCTGTGTGTTTCCGGTGCTTGCGGGCGCTCAACCGCAGTTCGACAACTCCACGATCCCTTATTTCGATTTGAGCAGATATTTGGGAACCTGGTATGAAATAGCAAGATTCGACCACAGTTTCGAAAGAGGCATGGACAATGTCGTGGCCGAATATCAGCTCAGGGATGACGGTCATGTGAGGGTGATCAATTCCGGATGGAAGGGCGGAAAGTACAAGTTGGCGGAAGGCAAGGCGAAACAGCCTGACCCTAAGGGTGATCCGGCCAATCTCAAGGTGTCCTTCTTCCTTTTCTTCTACAGTCCGTACAGAATCATGATGCTTGATGATGACTATCAGGTGGCCCTGGTGGGCAGCAAGAGCCCGAAGTATCTGTGGATACTCTCAAGGACTCCCGAACTGAGTCCTGAAATCCTGGAAATCGTGCTTGAGGAGGCTCAGGAACGTGGCTATGACACTTCTGGCCTGATCTGGGTGGACCAGAACATGAACATCGGTCAGGCCGGAAAGGATGAGCAGGTCATGGAAACCGGCCAGGCCGAAAACAGGTGAAAGGTCTAGCGTTTGCGGAAAGTGGCCATCAGATATGTGCCCAGCTCAGTAGCAACAGGCTTTTGTGTGCCGTATTTCATGCCGGACTCCAGTTCCGGCATGAAACTTTTCGAGGTGTGGTCGATGAAATAGAATTCCATCATGTCGACCTCCGTCTCCTCTTCCATAACCTTCATCAGATGCACTCCGACAAACGAGAGGCTGTCCTCGCTGATTTCGGTCTCTGAGAAATATCTGTTTGTCTTGTCAAGGGACAGCAGTTGAATGTTTTTAGTATTTCCCTCAGGGTCAGTGACCTGCATCTCGTCGCCAAAGTTCAGTTGGGAGTCTCCGGTGAAGAAATGTTTCAGACCGGAACGGAAGGTCGGCTGGAGGGACGCGTCTTCAAAAGATATTTCGAATGAATCCGAAGAACTGAATTTCGGAACAAGTTCATATCCGGTGCACTGCTCGCCCCAGATCTGCTCGAAGTAAAGCGAATCCGTGACCAGAGTGTCTATCTTCCAGTTTCCATCAAGTACGTTGAACTCCGGTTTGAGGATTCCCAGTTCAAGTTCCGGGAATGCCCCCGCGTCGAATCTGTCATCAGATTCCACTTTTAGCACGATCCTGTCCCTGCCCTTCTGGAGAGCTCCTGCGACAGGTGCGATGGTGAAGTTGACCGAGGATCCGCCTCCTGCGATTTCAAGGGACGATCCGCCGATGAATTCAAAGTCGGTCCCCTCGACGGCCGTGGATTTTTCAGTATCGACAGCAAAGGATATATGTGCATTCCTGCTGAGCACTCTCGCAGCGCCCGTGCTGTCGCGAAGTCCGATCGTATATCCCGCAGTGTCAGCGATATATCCCTTGGATGAGGTGAAACTCAGACTGCCGTACTTGCCCTGCAGCCTGAACTCCGATGACGGGTATTTTCCTGCAACGAATCCTTCCGGAATCTGCAATGTGAGGCTGACGGTCTTCTCCGTTCCAAGTCTCTTGGTGGATATGACTATGGAGTCGGTCGGAGATTCACTGCTGAACACGAAGTGGTCGGCGGAGGCCTCATAGTCGCTGCCCGCTTCTGCCGTACCTCCGAACACGACTGGGATCCTGACGGAATCCGCCGACGAGAACGACTGAGCGATGACTCTGAATATGGCCGTCTCTTCCAGAATTTCAGGATCCGGTGTCAGAAAGGATATGCCGGGAGTGAAGGTGATATCTTCCGAACATGCGGCAAGCATTGCCGCCGATATGATGATTGCTGATAATGCTCTTTTCATATTCTGCATATTGTCGAACCTACAAATATAATCATTATTCCTTTCAACTCTCCCCATAAGTGGTTAGGGCGGCAGCGATTTCTCATATTCTCTCGTGATATTTTGCCGTTCCCAGCATGTCGGTGGTAGTTTTTTTGTACTTTTGCACCGCATGAAACTATCGGAGTTAAAGACAGGTGAGCGTGGCGTGATCGTCAAGGTGAACGGTCACGGCGGATTTCGTAAGAGGATAATCGAGATGGGCTTCGTCAAGGGAAGCAAGGTCAAGGTCATCCTCAATGCCCCGTTGAGGGATCCGATAGAATATGAGGTCATAGGCTACAAGATATCCCTGCGTCGCGAGCAGGCCGCAAAGATCGAGGTCATAAGCGAGTCGGAGGCAAAGGAAACGCTCCTGTCGAAGGAGAACCTGCCGCCTCTTGAAGGCGACCGCGAGGTCTGGCTGGAAAGCGAGATGGACCGTCTGGCCGAGCAGAGGGGAAAGGTAATCAAGGTTGCCCTTGTGGGAAATCCCAACTGCGGAAAGACCTCCCTCTTCAACATCGCTTCCGGCAGTCACGAACATGTGGGAAACTACAGCGGAGTCACGGTGGACGCAAAGGAAGGCACCTTTGAATACGGCGGCTACCGCTTCCTTCTGGTGGATCTTCCGGGCACTTATTCGCTTTCTGCATATAGTCCTGAGGAACTCTTCGTGCGCAAGAATCTTCTGGAGGACATGCCCGATGTTGTGATCAATGTCGTGGACGCCTCCAATCTCCAGCGCAACCTCTACCTCACCACCCAACTCATAGACATGAACCTGCGTGTGGTGATGGCCCTGAACATGTATGATGAACTGAAAGCCAAGGGCGACAAGTTGGATATCAAGCAGTTAGGCTACCTTCTAGGAATGCCGGTGGTGCCGACTGTAAGCCGCAGCGGAGAGGGTATAGAACATCTTTTCGACACCGTCATCCAGATATATGAAAAGAGCGACCCGCGTCTGGCGCGTCACATCCATATCAACCACGGGGCTGAACTGGAACAGAGCATAGACCGTTTGAAGCAACTCATCTGGAAGAATCTCGACATCCAGTACAGTTATTCGACAAGATATCTTGCAATCAAGTATCTCGAACATGACAAGGAGATCGAGAAGGTGGTGGAGTCCCTTCCTAACCGCGACGAGATCATATCGGCGCGCTACGAAGAGGATCAGAGGATAAGAGGGCTTATGGGCTCCGGAGCGGAGTCTTCGATGGTTGTGGCGAAATATGCCTTCATTCAGGGTGCCCTGACCGAGACCTATGAGCCGTACAGGGGAGTGAAGAAGCGCAGCACGATAACTGACAAGATAGACGCGGTGGTGACCA
This sequence comes from uncultured Muribaculaceae bacterium, assembly GCA_964567765.1. Classification (GTDB taxonomy): domain Bacteria; phylum Bacteroidota; class Bacteroidia; order Bacteroidales; family UBA932; genus Cryptobacteroides. The sequence continues at coordinate 5,003 of CAZMNZ010000062.1, read as the reverse complement.
ACCGCTGGGCGGCCTTCCCTATATTCTTCCTCATGCTGTATGTCGTCTTCGAAGGCACTTTCGTGATAGGTGACTATCCTATGCGATGGATCGAGTGGCTTGTGGGGCAGGTGGGCGCCTTTGTCGGAACCAATATGTCTGATGGCTGGGTCAAGGACCTCATGATAGACGGAGTCATCGGCGGAGTCGGCAGCGTGCTTGTCTTCCTGCCGAACATCCTGCTGCTGTATATGTTCATATCCCTTCTGGAGGATTCCGGATATATGGCGCGTGCGGCCTTCATCATGGACAGGCTCATGCACAAGATCGGCCTTCACGGCAAGTCGTTCATCCCGATGATTATGGGATTCGGCTGCAATGTGCCGGCGGTAATGGCCACCAGGACCATCGAGAGCCCGAAGAGCCGTCTGATAACCATGCTGATTATTCCTCTTATGTCATGCGCCGGCCGGATGCCGGTGTATATACTCCTTGCCGGGGCCTTCTTCCCTCGCAGGGCGGGACTTGTGCTTCTGGGATTATATGCCCTTGGAATCCTGCTTGCGATTGTGGCGGCGAGGGTAATGAGCCGATTCTTCAAGGACGACGACCTCCCGTTTGTGATGGAACTTCCTCCATACCGCGTGCCGACCGCAAAATCCATATTCAGACACACCTGGGAGAAGGGAAAGCAGTACCTGCAGAAGATGAGCGGAGTAATCCTTATCTTCTCCGTGGTGATATGGTTTCTGGGATATTTCCCTAACCACAATGCCTATGATTCTGTGAAGGAGCAGCAGGAGCACTCGTTCATAGGATATATAGGAAAGGCCATGGAACCGGTGCTCGAACCTCTGGGATTCGACTGGAGGATGGGAGTGGGTATCGTGGCCGGTGTAGGAGCCAAGGAGCTGGTGGTCAGCACTTTGGGAGTGATGTACGCTCCGGAGGAACCGATGGAGGTGCCGGCTGATGGTGACGGGGCTGGCCTGCTCTTGACCGATGGCTCGCGGCCGGTGGCCACAGTCCATCTGGAACAGGATATGCGTCATGCAGGTGAGGAATCGGCAGGCGACACCCGTTTGCAGAAGGCCCTCCTGAGGTCTGTGACCCCTGCCGCAGCCCTGGCATATATGGTCTTCATCCTGCTCTACTTCCCATGCATCGCCACCTTTGTGGCCATAAAGAAGGAAAGCGGCGGCTGGAAATGGGCGATATTCACAGCGGTATATACCATTCTCCTTGCCTGGGTGGCTGCCTTCATTACATTCAGAGTTGCCATGCTGTGCGGATTGTAACTTTTCGGAAGCATTCAAAATACCAATATATAGGGATTGATGACCATAATGGAACGGCGTATCTTTGCACTTGAAGATTAGAAATAAGCCATTATAGTTATAATTCAAATCCTTTTAATTGTTGTTATATGAAGAGGTTTTCCGTGACGGAGCACCTCTTCTTTTTGCAAAATCGCTATATTTGACAAATAATTTGACACTGATTATGGAAAACAACAGGATAGTTTTTTCGGAGTCGATGAAACTCGCGGACTTGATAGAGATGAACTGGAAACTGCTGAATGTGCTTTCGCGGTTCGGGATAGGTCTTGGATTCGGTGAGAACACGATCAATGAGGTCTGCGAGAGGCAGGGGATAGACGTGCGGTCATTCCTGCTGATATGCTGCATATATACCTATGAAGATTACATCCCTTCTTCGGAGATGCTGGCGGAGGCAGACCCGCTTACAATAGTGGACTACCTGCAGAACTCCCATTCCTTCTATCTGGACAAGGAGTTCAATTCCCTCGAACAGAACATCACGGCTATGGTGGCCTCGTGCGACCAGATGCAGAAGAAGATAGTAGCAAGATTCTTCACGGACTATAAGGCCCATGTGGTCAACCACTTCTCTTACGAGGAGAATGTAGTGTTCCCTTACGTAAGGGCTCTGGTCGCGGGGCAGACTCATCAGGGATATGCGATCGAACAGTTCGAGGAGAATCACAGCGACATCGACGAGGCGCTCAGCGACCTGAAGAACATCGTGATGAAGTATCTTCCGGACACCTGCGACACGGTGCTCCGCAATGAGGTTCTGTACAGGATCTTCCGTCTGGAGGAGGACCTGGCGAAGCATACGGTCGTCGAAGACGGCGTGCTGATTCCGATAGTCAACAGGATCGAAGGTGAAACATCTGACAGATAGAGGCTTATGAAGACACATGCAAAGAAAGTCCTGCTGATTGTCCCTTCCAAGATCGTGGCAAGGGGAATCGAGGCGGTGCTCTCTGAATTGGGAGAGTTTAGGGTGGAGGGCATTCTGACAGACCTGTCCCATGCCTCGCAGACGCGTCTGAGGAGTATTGATGCTGATGTGATTGTGCTGGATCCGGTGGTGTTCGATTTCGTGTCGCGCTCGTCCGTGCGCAGCCACATATCTGAGTACTCCGATGCCGCCGTGGTCGGTCTGCAGACCATCCCGATGGATGACGAACAGAAGAAGCAGTACGACGCCCTGATCGGTCTGAATGACGATCCTGTCCTGATTGTCAGAAAGTTGAGGGAGTCTCTTGAGTCCAGACAGGACAATCCGGAGACAGAGGAATATGACCTCTCGGCACGAGAGAAGGAGATTCTGGTCTGCGTGGCCAAGGGCATGCTGAACAAGGAGATAGCCGATGCCTGCAACCTGTCCATCCACACGGTCATCACCCACCGCAAGAACATAACCCGCAAGACCGGCATAAAGACAGTAGCCGGCCTGACGGTCTATGCCCTCCTGAACAACCTGATCGACTCCAGTTCCATTGACCTTTGATCCTCCTGCCTTTCTTTCTCACTTCATTCCTCCCTT
>CAZMNZ010000062.1:0-2068 GCA_964567765.1 uncultured Muribaculaceae bacterium | reverse complement strand
CCTCCCTCCAGCCTGCCTCCCAGCCTTCCTCCCCGACCGTCAGGCAGAGTTTCGCCCTTTTCTCTGCCTGATGGTGGCCGAAATGCTTCATAATCCCGTGTTTTAGGCACCGACAGGCAGCCTTCAGCCCGAAACTCCGCCTGTCGGTTCCGCTTTCGCGCCTAGAACCCTCGTTCTGAGCACCGACAGGCACTAAAACAGCAAAAACTCCGCCTGTCGCTCCCGTTCATAGGCGGGCATTCGGGTGTCTTTGAAAAGGGACATCCGGACGACACGGCAGGTGCAATTGCAGGTGCTACATGAAATATGGAGAATCATGTAGCACGCGAGTGATTTTTTGGGGGTTAGCCTCCTTTAGAAGATCGGGTGGTACATGAAACGGCTGGATTCGTGTACCACCCGAAGACAAAGCACCAAACTGCGCGAGAGACGACAAAAGACCCGCTCCGCCTGCTTTGTGCCGGGGATCCGGAAAAAACAACCGGGATTTTCGTTGAGCGTATAAAGGACAACGGCGAGGCCTGCGCTCACCACGACAGCCACTGAGGTCTTGAGCCCGTTCCTGCCGGTGCATCCTATGAATACCTCCGGGGAAGGCGGAGGAGGATGGCGCCGAGGGCGAAGGCTCCCATCACGAACGGGTAGTAGAGATAGCCGATGATGGATATGGAGGAAACTCCTGCGAGGCCGGCTGCCATCAGCAGTTGGGCGCCGTAAGGGATGAGACCTTGGATCAGGCAGGAGAAGGTGTCCAGAATGCTGGCGCTCTTGCGAGGATCTAGACCGAACTTTCTGGTGATGTCGCGTGCAATGCCTCCTGTGGTGATTATGGCTATCGTGTTGTTGGCCGTGCAGAGATTGGCGAGTGAGACAAGTCCCGCTATGCTGAGTTCCGCACCGCGCTTTCCCTTGATCCGTCGTGTCATACCCCTGACTATGAAGTCTAGACCTCCGTTCTCCCTGATAACTTCCAGCATTCCTCCGGCAAGCATCGTCACGATGATGAGGTCTCCCATTCCGCTGATTCCGCTTCCGATCCCTTCAAGCCATCCGCTCCAGTCCAGGCTTCCCTGAGCGAATCCTATCACTGCATTCACTCCGATTCCTATCGCCAGCACGGCAGAGACATCCAGGCCGCTTACGGCGAGAATTATCACAAGTATATATGGAATCAGCAGCGCAAGTTCCACTGCTCCCGCTTCAGGCACCACGGAAACATCCCTGCCAAGAAATATATACAGCGCTGTGACCACTACGGCGGCCGGACCCACGATGCTCAGGTTGACCTTGAACTTGTCAGACATGGAGCACTCCTGTGTGCGTGTAGCCGCTATTGTCGTGTCCGATATGAATGAGAGATTGTCGCCGAAGAAGGCACCTCCCACGATTATGGCAGTGATCATCGCCTCTCCGACCCCGATCTCCTGGGCGATTCCCGCTGCAACAGGAACCAGCGCCACAATGGTGCCCACACTTGTTCCGATGGACATGGATATGAAGCACGAGGCCAGGAACAGACCGGCGTAGAGAAGTTTTCCGGGAAGTATTCTCAGTGCAAGATTTACGGTCGCATCAATGGCACCGATCTGCTTGGCGGTGGCTGCGAATGCTCCTGCGAGGACAAATATCCATATCATCAGCAGCACATTCCTGTTGCCAGCTCCTCTGGAGAACACGCTTACCCTTTCCTCCAGACTCTTGCCTCTGCATATGAGGATTCCATATATGGAAGCCAGCAGAAAGGCTGCTGAGATGGGGATCTTGTAGAAGTCGTTCGCTATGATGGAGGAAACAAGATACAGGCACAGGAAGACGAAAAGGGGACTGAGGGCCAGCCAGCCGCTCATCGGGGTCTCGTCATATGCCTTCTTCCTCTTCTTCAGACTCCGGCTCAGTTCGGAGATATATCTGTCTGGAATTATTCCCATTGATCAAATTGTGTTAAGTGTTTTATTCAAAATGCAATGCATGCTTATACCGTCTGCCATTCAGAGGATTCCCCTTTCCTGTCATTCAGAGCGCCAGCGAAGAATCTCTATCATAAAGATGCTTCACTTCGTTCAGCATG
>CAZMNZ010000061.1:0-12660 GCA_964567765.1 uncultured Muribaculaceae bacterium | reverse complement strand
CGTATCGGTAAGAGAACAGGTCTTGCAGCCCTCAACATGGCTATGGACATGCTCGAAGAGGGAATGATCGACGAGAAGACAGCTGTGACACGTATCGCTCCTGCTCAGCTCGATGAGATTCTCCACCCTATCCTCGACCCTGCATCTGAGAAGAAGGCTTCAGTGATTGCAAACGGCCTTCCAGCATCTCCAGGTGGAGCTGTGGGTGTGATCGCTTTCACTTCTGAGGCTGCAATGGAATACAACGAGAAGGGAATCGCTTCAATCCTCGTTCGTGAGGAGACTTCACCTGAGGACGTTGAGGGAATGCGTGCTTGCGCAGGTATCCTCACTCAGCGCGGCGGTATGACTTCACATGCTGCTCTCGTGGCTCGTGGATGGGGTAAGTGCTGTATCGTAGGTTGCGAGGCTATGCATATCGACCTCGAGAACAAGGTCATCAAGTTCAAGGGTTCTGACAAGGAGTACCACGAGGGTGACGTTCTCTCGCTCAACGGAGCAAAGGGTGCAGTTTATGATGTGGCTATCGACACAATGGATGCTTCTGATAACCCACGTTTCGTGAAGTTCATGGAGATCGTCGACAAGTTCCGCACAATGGGCGTACGCACAAACGCTGATACTCCGGAGGATGCAGCACGTGCAATCAGCTTCGGCGCAGAGGGTATCGGTCTCTTCCGTATCGAGCATATGTTCTACGGTCAGAACGCCGAGACTCCGCTTTCAAAACTCCGCAAGATGATCCTTGCAAAGACTGATGACGAGCGCAAGGCAGCTCTCGCAGAGCTCGAACCGTTCATCAAGGCTGCTGTCAAGGGTACAATGAAGGTTATGGACGCCAAGCCGGTCACCTTCCGTCTCCTTGACCCACCTCTCCACGAGTTCGTTCCACAGACTGAGGTAAAGAAGAACGAGCTTGCTGAGGAACTCCACATCTCTGTAGGCGAAATCGAGAAGCGTGGTGAGTCACTCCACGAGGTCAACCCTATGATGGGACACCGTGGTGTACGTCTCCACATCACATACCCTATGATTTCAGAAACTCAGTTCCGCGCTATCTTCACTGCGGCCGCAGAGCTTAAGAAGGAAGGATTCACTCCTAAGCCTGAGATCATGGTTCCTGTGACCATCTCAGAGCGCGAGCTCCGTTTCCAGAAGGCTATCTGCGAGAAGATCAAGGCAGAGGTTGAGGCTCAGTTCGGCTTCGAGATCCAGTACATGTTCGGTACAATGATCGAGATCCCACGTGCTGCCCTCACAGCTGACCGTATGGCAAAGACGGCAGAGTTCTTCTCATTCGGTACAAACGACCTCACCCAGATGACATTCGGTTTCTCACGTGATGACGTAGGTACATTCATGGGTGACTACCTCGGCAACAAGATCCTCGATGCTGACCCATTCAAGACTCTCGACCAGAAGTCTGTCGGCAAACTCGTGGACTATGCTGTCAAGGAAGGACGCGAGACACGTGAAGGTCTCAAGTGCGGTATCTGCGGTGAGCACGGTGGTGATCCTGCATCAGTTGAGTTCTGCTACAAGATCGGTCTCAACTATGTATCATGCTCTCCATTCCGTGTTCCGATCGCACGCCTCGCTGCGGCGCAGGCTGCAATCAAGGCTGGAAAGTAATTCCACAATAATATTTAAAACAGGGTGGCTGTCAGAGGTCACCCTGTTTTTATTAATGGTTACCCGATGTTACACCTTAAGAACTTACAGGCATCGACCGTCAGGCATTAAATCAGCTAAAACTCTGCCTGTCGGTGTCAGAAATAAGGCAAATTGAAGTGTTTTCAATACCATCAGACGCTAAAACAGTCAAAACTCTGCCTGTCGGTGTAACGCGCAAAACTTATAGGCAAAGTTTTGCGTAATCATAAAATATATTTATTATCTTTGTGGAGATTTGCGGGTGTAGCTCAGTGGTAGAGCATCGGCTTCCCAAGCCGAGGGCCGCGGGTTCGATCCCCGTCACCCGCTCAAATAACACAAATGGTCATATCATGAAGAAACTGATACCCATCATTCTTCTGATTTTCACCTTCGTCCCGGTTGAAGCCAGACTCACTCTTTCAAGGCTTCACAGCAACGGCATGGTACTTCAGCAGAATGCCGAAGCAAAAATTTGGGGAACAAGCAATCCTGGGGCACAGATCACGGTAACTCCGTCATGGAACGGCAAGGCATACAGATGCAAGGCTGACTCTGACGGCAGGTGGGGCGTATATGTCACTACTCCGGATGCAAGTTACAGAAAATACAGCATGACTGTAAAGGGGGACGGTGAGACAATCAGAATTGAAGACATCCTTTCAGGAGAAGTGTGGTTCGCCTCCGGACAGAGCAATATGGAAATGCCTATGCGCGGCTTCTACAACTGCCCTGTAGAAGATGCCATAGACTATATTTCATCTGCGCCTGCTACTGACAAGATCAGGATGATCACCGTGCCGATCCGGCAGACATATGAGCCGCAGGAGACTTTCGAGGGAGAGTGGAAAGGTGCTGACCAGTCCACAATTCCTGATATGAGTGCGACGGCATTTTTCTTCGCCAGAAAACTGAATCAGTCACTTGACATACCTATAGGTATAATTTCGTGCGCACGCGGAGGCGCGCGCGTGGAGAGCTGGCTGCCGAAGGAGATTCTTGAGACATATCCGGATGAAGACCTGAGCCGTGAAGCAATTGAGGCTCAGACAGATTATGTAAGGCCATATCTGGCATACAACGGAATGCTCTGTCCTGTAAAGGGTTACACCATCAAGGGTTTTATCTGGTATCAGGGATGTTCGAATGTTGGAAAGCATCAGCAGTTCCCTGAAAGGATGACGACTCTCATCAACCATTGGAGAGAGTGCTGGGGCGACACTGAGGCCAGGTTACCGTTCTATATGGTAGAGATCGCTCCATTCCGCTACAAATCACGCGACCAGGTGAGTTATGCATCATATCTGCGCCAGGCTCAGCATGATGTCGCCTCTGCCGTTCCGAATTGCGGGATCGTGGTCACCAATGATCTTGTGGAGAGTTATGAAAAGGACAACATTCATCCTGCAAAGAAACGTCAGGTGGGAGAAAGGCTTGCATATTGGGCGCTCAACAGGGACTATGGCTTCAACCGGGTGGCATATTCAAGTCCTCACGCCGTGAAGTGCGTCAGCATGGGAGGAGGCTCAGAACTGGGTATAGAACTTACTGACTGCCCTAACGGCATGAGCAGATGGATGGAAATCCAGGGATTGGAAGTGGCCGGAAGCGAAGGGGTGTTCTACCCTGTCACATATGCCTACTACGAATGGAAGCCTAAAGTCTTGAGAGTCAGGTCTGAATTCGTGCACGACCCATGCGAGGTCAGATACGGATGGGGCGACTTCAACCCCGGCAACCTGAAAAACGCAGAGGGACTTCCTGTCGCTCCGTTCTGGATAAGACTGAAATGACATAAAACATGAAAAGAATCTGTATACTATTTATTGCATTCGCAGCCATTTGCACGGGAGCATGCGAACAGGTGTCTGACCTGAAAGAAAAGCTCGAAAACACTGCATCAATCGTTCTTGCAGAAGGACAGGAAACCGACATCGACATTGCTCCAAAAGGTGAGACGGTAAGCATAAAATTCAAATCCACTCTGGAATGGAAGACCGAATACGAGACAAACACCTCAGATGACGACTGGTTCCAGATGATACCGAAGTCCGGTAAGGGAGGAGATTCTGTATGCAAGATCAAAGTGGGCAAAAACGACAGCGGCGAGAAAAGGAGCGTGAGCATATATATCATTTCTGAAGATGTGAAGGAGGAATTCAAACTGACTCAGAAGTCTCTGGAGACCAACAATGACGATGATGAGGAGGAAGAAGAAAACGGAGGCGGAAACACCAACGGATATCTTGTAAACTACGAAGTTCCTCACGCAGATGTGAAACTGGCGGCAGGTGCGGCATATAGCAGCAGAGTCAGCGAGACAAACGGAGGAAGCGCCTATGCCTATATATATGAGACCAATACCTCCAACCAGAGGATTGTGACGCATACATTCAGCAACAATGGAATTCACAGGAACTACACCTTCCTGTACGACTATGAAAAGCGTTGTCCTATCTGGCTTGCATATCATCTGAATAATGGTTTCTGTAGTACAAGTGGAAACAGGAGCGAAAACTGGGCTTACGATCCGGCTATACCGGAAGCATCGCAGCCAGATCTTTCAAGTTCGTATTCTTCAGGAGGCGACCCATATAACAGAGGACATATGCTGGCATCACATTGCAGAGCGGGGATTACAAATGCCAATACCCAGACATTCTACTACACCAACATGACACCTCAGCTGAGTGCATCATTCAATACCAGCTCAGGCGTATGGAACAAACTTGAGGGTGCAGAGGATGGATTTACACCTTCAGCCGGCAGCAGAGACACGCTTTATGTCGTGACCGGCTGTCTGTTTGACGCAAATGTAAAAACAATGACTTGTGCTAAAGACGGTATGGAATGTGCCGTTCCGGATGACTTCTATAAATGCTTCATGCTCTGCTCATTTGATTCAAGCGGAAAGATGACTGGCGCCAAAGGGATCGGTTATCTCATGCCACATGAGACTCCGGTCGGTACAGGATATTCCGGTTTCGCAAAATCCATCGATGAAATTGAAGCACTGGCAAGTTTCGACTTTTTCTGCAATGTACCTGAGACATTCCAGAATAGCGCAGAAGCCAACAAGACAGCATTATTCTAAGACTGATATATATGAAAGGAACATACGTATTTCTTGCTGACGGATTCGAGGTGTCGGAGGCACTCACCACCGTCAATATGCTCCGCAGGGGCGGAATCAATGTCAAGACCGTGTCCATTTATGACGACAGGATCGTGACAAGTTCGAACAGGATACCTGTCGTGGCTGACATGGCATTCGGAGAGTTCAGGGCATCGACAAGTTTCGGTCCATGCCTTCCTACCGACGTCATGATCTTCCCTGGCGGAATGCCCGGCTCGGCAAATCTTGCGGCATTCGGCAAGCTCATGGACATAATGAAGGACCATTATGCGCAGGGAGGCACACTGGCTGCCATCTGCGCTGCTCCAAGCGTGGTACTGAGCCTTCTGCCTGACCTCAAGGGCAAGAAGATGACCTGCTATGACGGTTTCGAGGAGGCTCTCGTGAACATGGGTGCCGAATATATCAAGGAAGGAGTCGTGTGCGACGGCAACATGATCACAGGACGCGGTCCGGGCTGGGCGGTGGATTTCGGTCTTGCCATCCTCGCTCATGTCAAGGGACAGGAGACTGCGGACAAGGTAAAGGCTGGACTCATGCTCTGAAACTGAGATCCTGACCTGAATATGAAACGTAACTAAAATCTATACCAATGGAATTCAAAGGAAAAACAGCCCTGATCACAGGAGGCGGCACAGGAATCGGTGAGGCTATGGCCTACCAGTATGCAGCAAAGGGCACAAACGTAATCCTTACGGGAAGGCGTCTGGAAGTGCTTGAAAAGGTGCAGAAGAAATGTATTGAAATGGGTGTGAAGGCGTGGTGCAGGACAGTGGATATGGAAAAACCCGAAACTATAGACGAACTCGTTGCATGGGTGAAGTCTGAAGGACATGATATTGACTTCCTGCTGCTCAATGCCGGAATCTCTCAGAGGGCACTCACGCTTGAGACAGATATCAGCGTTGACCGCAGGCTCATGGAAGTCAACTACTTCGGAGGAATATACCTCGTGAAGTCGCTCAAGGAGATGTTCATCGAGAGAGGAGTCCACATCGCTGTAGTATCTTCCGTTTCAGGAGTGTTCGGCTTCCCTGTACGTTCAGCATACTGCGCTTCAAAGCATGCAATCCACGGATTCTATGAGACCATCGCCCTCGAATACCCGCAGATAAAGACCACTATAATCATTCCGGGACGCATCCACACCGATGTTTCCAAGAACGCCCTGGACGGCAACGGAAAGGCAACCGGCATCATGGATCCTGGCCAGGCGAACGGATATGACGTGAACAAGTGTGCACGCAAGGCAATCCGCGCGATAGCAAGAGGAAAGCACCAGAAGGTGATCGGAGGCTTCGACACCATAATGGTGCCGTTCTACAAATATATCCCTTGCCTGTTCAGGCTCATCGCAAGGAACGTGTCCGCACGATGATCAGACAGACTGGAATTCTGCCTTGACAATGGCTTCGTAGAGATTTCTGCAGCCCTCTTCGAGGAGATCCAGAACAAGAGTGAAACCCTCGGTACCCATATAGTACGGGTCCGGAATATATGAAATGTTATGGGTGGTCAGGTAACTGGCCATCCTTTTTATCTTGTGAGTAGCCTCGACTGAAGGAGCCAGATGCATAAGGTCCTCATAGTTCTGGTCATCCATCGCCACGATGAGATCGAAATCCAGAAAATCCAGACCGGAAACCGTACGTGCCTTATGTGTCAAGGCGAAGCCACGGTAAAGGGCGGCATTGCGCATACGTCTGTCCGGGAGTTCTCCCCTATGGCCGCTGTATGTTCCGGCTGAATCCACCTCGAAGCGGTCCTGCGCGCCGTTTTCACGTACTATATGCTCGAATATGCCCTGCGCCGCAGGAGAACGGCATATGTTCCCCAGACACACGAAAAGGACTTTGTATCTGTTGTTTACTTCTGTCATTTCACTATCACTCTTTCAATTCTGCGAGGGACCGATGTCAGGACCTCATACGGGATCGTGCCGAGGATGTCAGCCAGTTCTGATACTGTCGGATCCTCACCGAAGATGGTCACCGTGTCACCTACCTTCACATCGACTCCCGTCACATCCAGCATGGTCATGTCCATGCAGATGTTTCCGATTGTCGGCACTCTGTGACCGTTGACCGAGAACGAGCCCTCGCCCTGGCTAAGATGTCTGTCGAGACCGTCAGCATAACCCACAGGGATTGTCGCGATCACTGTCCCATCCGGAGAGATCTTTCCGTGTCTTCCGTATCCGATGGTTCCGTCCTCCGCCTTCAAGGACTTGACCTGCAGCACCTTGCATTTGAAGGAAGCGACAGGGCTGAGTTTATTTCCAGGAATGGCGCTGACGCCATATATACCTATGCCAAGACGGACCATATCGAACTGATACTCAGGGAATCTCTCTATCCCCGCCGAGTTAAGGATATGATATAAAGGCTTATAAGGCAGGACTGATGATATTCTGTCTGCATTTTCCTTGAAAAGACGCACCTGAGAGTGAGTGAAGTCATCACTGTCCGGTTCGTCTGCTGCCGCAAGATGAGAATATATGGACTTGACTCTTACAGTCTCGCAGGAAGAAAGACAGTCCATCAGTTCAGCGACTTCATCGCTCATGAACCCCAGGCGGTGCATTCCCGAATCCAGTTTTATATGCACAGGAAAACCTGTCAGTCCCCTCTTTTCAAGAACCTCACAGAGAACCTTCAGGGAATACAGGTTAGGGATTCCCGGCTCCAGACCATAATTGATGATCTGCTCGAATGAATCCGTACCGGCAGTAAGCACCATTATCGGAGACTTTATCCCTCCCTGACGAAGTTCTATGCCCTCGACGGGATAGGCCACAGCCAGATAGTCCGCACCCGCATCCTCCATGAGGGAAGCGAACTCGACGGCACCGTGTCCGTAGGCATTTGCCTTGACAAGGACGAGAAGTTTTGTGGAGTCGGAAAGTCTCGATCTGAAGTATCTGTAGTTCTCCTGGCAGCCCTTCAGGTTGATTTCCAGTCTTGAAAAGTCGTTGTTTATATACATCTTATCTGCTCGACATGAATATTGGAGTGCAAAATTACTAAATAAACTATTCATCCGCAAAGCGGTTTATGATTCAGTATTATTATTTTTACATACCCACTGATAATCAAAGTATTACGAAAAGAGACCTGCGGCAGATGGAGCAGGTCTATGATTAAATTGCAGTGCTGGCACGCATTTCGCATACTTATGCGCCCGGTGGTGAAAACTGCCGACAAGGATGACAAGGTGTCATTCTGTCATAAACTGACCGTAAAATATAACGAAAATGAACATCTGGACAATAATGATCGTTGTGATGGTTCTGAGTTTCATCGTTCAGCAGATGCTGCAGAGCCGTTTCAACAAGTATTCGAAAGTAGGAACAGCAAATGGTATGTCAGGCGCGGAAGTCGCACAGAAGATGCTGAATGACAACGGAATATACGACGTGAAGGTCGTGCCGACACGAGGAATGCTGACAGACCACTACAACCCGCAGACAAAGACTGTGGCCCTGAGCGAAGGGGTATATTCCAGCAGAAGCGTAGCCGCTGCCGCTGTAGCCGCACACGAATGCGGACATGCCGTGCAGCACGCCCACGGATATGCACCACTCAAGATGAGGTCTGCGCTGGTTCCTGTGGTGAACTTCTCGTCAAGCATCGTGCAATGGGTCCTGCTGGCAGGAGTCATATTCTTTAACACCTTTCCAAGCCTTCTTTGGTTCGGAATCATCCTGTTCGCCACCACTACACTTTTCAGTTTTGTGACTCTTCCGGTGGAGGTGAACGCCAGCAGCAGAGCGATTGCGTGGTTAGGTAATGCCGGGGTTACAGACCAAAGGACACATCACATGGCAGTTGATGCCCTCAAATGGGCTGCCTACACCTATGTGATTGCCGCACTGGGATCTCTGGCGACACTCCTTTATTATATAGGACTTGCCCGCAGCAGGGACTAAATCAGAACAATAACCAGGCTGCCCGTCATGCAGCCGTAAAACAGCACCGTCAGGCGGAGAAAAGGCCATTTTCCTGCCTGACGGTGCCGTTTTAACTTCATTTAGCCCTATTTTGGGGACCGACAGGCGCTGTTTTGAGCAAAACTCTGCCTGTCGGTACTCTTGACCGGAAAAGAGTATTATTTGGTGCGTGATGGCATCATGTAGAGGTCTGCGAGAGGGATGAGGACCATGAAATCGCAGAAGGCGAGCATGGCTACGGCTCCGTAGGCTCCGATGGTAAGGGCCATTGCAAGGGCATACAGGAACGAGAAAGCATGGAGAAGAATCAGGGCAATCGAGGCAACGAGCCAGAATCTCCAGCCGGTGAGTCTCCAGAAGATGAGTCCTCCAGTCGCGAAGGTCAGAGGCACTAAGAACATGAGGTTCTCACCAAGGACTGCCACAAGAACTGCACTGAGCAGGAACATGAGTGCCAATGTGCCATAGAGTGTGTTGCATGCATACTTTGACGCTGCAGCAACACCTGCGCTTGCACGCATCGAGCCGGCAGTCTTCATGACAGCCTTCTTACGAAGCATCACATATCCGCACACTGTCAGCAGGAAGATGACCACGGTCGTCACTATCATGGCGATATTGTCAAAACTGATTCCTGCCACTATACCGAAAGGTTTGAACTTAGCGCCCACTGCGGCTGCACAGACATAGGCCACAAGTTCGCCGACTGCAAGAACAGCCACAGCAAGTCCCAGCACGGATGCTGACACCTTGAACACCTTTGCAGCCTTGATCCTTCCGCGAACGCCTTCAAGAGCGAAGACAAGAAGGAAGAGGATGAAGATGACGATATTGATGATCAGATAACCGGTCTTGCTGAAGTTGAAGAGTCCCAGCAGAGGGATGGTGAAGTTGGTTGCGTCAGAATCGGACTTGAGGCTGTCCTTATCCGCATACTGTTCTCCGGTAAGGTATGACTTTGTGACCGGAAGTATCTGCGCGCCATAATGCTGGATGGACTTTGCACTTACGTTGCTGAAATTATCCAGATCGGTATGATAGTGGTTGACGTCCGCAATTGTCGAGAAGTTCAGACCAGGGATGCTGTCCTTGACGATGGTAAAGTCCGTGAAGTTAGGCATGAAACTGTACACGACAGTGGTCAACGAATATGTATACGGATATTTAGCCGCATCGTCATAAAGTTCCATCACCTTCTCATTTCCAGGACAGGCCTCGAAAAGAAGGGCAGGTCCCCATGGGCCACGGGCCTCGATGTTGATCATGAAGCCGACATTGTCGAAGACCTGAGGATCATTCTCCCAGATGGCCTTCATGCCCATCATTCCGACCTCTTCGGCATCCGTGAAGAGCACCTTTATACCCTGCTTCCACTGGTCACGGAACTTGAGAGCCTGCGACACGGTCTCTAGAGTAACTCCCACTCCATAGCCGTCATCAGCCGCGCCATATGACCACACTGTATCCTTCAGCACCGGCTGAGAATATCTTGAGTCGTAGTGAGCGACAAACATCATATAGGTCGTATCTTCTGACGCATGCAGAGGCGGGAACTCTGCAAGGACATCATAAGCATCAAAGGTATAAACCACATGCTTCTTCTGAGGGCCGACAAGCGAGTCATATCTGAACACGCGCACGGTGTCCGCTCCAAGTCCCTGGAGCCTTTCCACGAGGTACTCACGCACCTTCGCCCTTTCCGCAGGATGGGCCACGGAGTGATGTTCCTTCGAGATGACTTCAATGTCATTCACGACACGTTCAGCTGAAAAACCCTCATAATCAGCCGTTTTCGGCGATGGCAAGGTAAACAGGCCGTATGCCAGCAAAGCGGATGCGATAACGGCAAGGGCCAGAATTACAGGTCTGATTCTATTCATTTTCTTTAGTTTTAGTACAATTTTTCAGTTCTTTATCAAAGAACCCTGCTATCGTCTTCTGGACATCCTTCCCACAGTGATGGCCACCAGGAAAGAATTCTGTCCTCAACGCACAGGATCCGGCTTTATTATAATGGAAGTTCAACAGGTCATATGCCTTTTTCACCATATACTGAGGGAAAAGGTGATCGGTCTCGCCCGAAAGGAAGAACATCGGCTTGGGCGCCAGATACTGCCCTATATCACCGAAATCCATTTGGTCACGCATCGATTGGATACGCATGGAGAGGTCTGAGGCATTGCTTCCGTCATATCCGTCGAGAGAAGTCATCCATGAAAGAGCCACTCCGCATCTGACTTCGTCACAGAAAGCAGACAGAAGCCAGCATCGGTGAGCGCCCATTGAAAATCCGAAGGCTCCTATCCTGTCGCCATCAACAAAAGGCAGTCCTGCCAGAAGCCTGACAGAAGACACATCATCACGAAGAATCTTCTCAGCCCAGACCACCCCCTCGGACTGAAATTCCGCATAGACTGATCTTTGTCCCTCGTAAACGGTCTTCTTAAGCGCCTTTATCTCTGAACTGCGGGATTTTCTGTCAAGATTCCTGTCACTTTCCAAGGAATAATGTTCCGGATCTCCGAAGGTCAGTTCAGACCAGCGCTGCGCCTCTTCAGACGACCTGTCACCCCAATATAGAGCGTCAGCAACAAAAACCACATATCCCAGAGAGGCCAGTGAATCAGCGAGCCACACTCCGTCGAAATTCTTATCGACCCATTGTCCGGAAGACCGTGCCATATGGTCATCTTCTCCCAAAGGAAGCATCGCATTCATAGGACGTACCAGCTTTTCCTTGCCTATGTCAAATCTTGCTCCGTGGTCGTGCAGCATCACCAAAGCCGGTTTTCTATTCCTGCGCGAGGCTCCGTCAGGAACAAGAAGATATCCCTTGATTCTTTCTCCAGCCCCGACTGCAAACTCTATCATCCGGCACTCATATCCGTCACGCTGCTCATTTCCAAGGACCCGAACATCAGGTCTGACGGTTTTCCCGATTTCCGGAACATAATCCCCTCCTCCCACTACGACCGCAGAAGCCGACATGGAAGAGAGCAACAGAATGAGCGCCGAGAAGATTATGTTCCTGAAGAGCATGGTGACAGCTACTCGGCCATGAGTTTCTTGTACTTGAAGCGCTTAGGCTCCTCGTTGCCGAGGCGGCGCTTCTTGTTTTCTTCGTATTCGCTGTAGGTTCCCTCGAAGAAATACATCTGGGAATCGCCCTCGAATGCAAGGATATGAGTTGCGATACGGTCCAGGAACCAGCGGTCGTGTGAGATGACCACCGCACAGCCGGCGAAGTTCTCAAGACCT
The DNA here is from genome assembly GCA_964567765.1 of uncultured Muribaculaceae bacterium. GTDB lineage: Bacteria > Bacteroidota > Bacteroidia > Bacteroidales > UBA932 > Cryptobacteroides. Next base: position 664 of record CAZMNZ010000061.1, on the reverse strand, counting down.
TCCTCAAGAGCACGGATGGTGTTCACATCCACGTCGTTGGTAGGCTCGTCAAGAAGAAGGACGTTTCCTTCATCCTTGAGAGTGAGGGCGAGATGGAGACGGTTTCGCTCACCACCTGAGAGGATGCCGCAGAGTTTCTCCTGATCGGCTCCAGAGAAGTTGAAACGCGACACGTATGCACGAGCATTGACTTCCCTCTTTCCGAGTTTCACGAACTCCGAGTTCTCCGCTATTGTTTCATATACGGTCTTGTCCGGATCGATGCTTCTGTGCTGCTGGTCGACATACGCGAGCTTTACTGTCTCACCGATGGTGATTTCACCTGTGTCCGGAGTATCAAGTCCCATGATCAGGCGGAAGAGCGTGGTCTTTCCGGCGCCGTTAGGCCCGATCACGCCCACGATTCCGGCAGGCGGAAGCACAAAATTCAGATTCTCATACAGCAGTTTGTCACCATAGGCCTTTGACACATTCTTGAACTCGATGACCTTGTTTCCGAGTCTCGGACCATTAGGAATGTATATCTCAAGATTTGCCTCCTTCTCACGTCCGTCATCTGCTGCGAGTTTCTCATATGCACCCAGACGTGCCTTTGACTTGGCATGACGTGCCTTAGGAGCCATACGCACCCACTCAAGTTCCCTTTCCAGAGCCTTGCGGCGCT
>CAZMNZ010000060.1:0-12821 GCA_964567765.1 uncultured Muribaculaceae bacterium | reverse complement strand
TTCTCCACGGCGTTTTCCTATTTTCAAAGTCCCAGAAGTCTCATCGTAAGTGAAGTCTATCATGGAATATGCTCCCCTTTCATAATTGTAGTTCACGTTCTCATCCTCATAAAGTGAGAATGAGCCGTCTGCACCCTGATAGACATAAAGATCGATAACCTCAGCCGGCTTCTCGTCCGACCACTGCATATCCGGCCCGACAGGAAGAATCGAGCCTGCACGCACATACAGAGGCATCCTGCCATAAGGTGCCGGCACCTTATCAAGGGCTCCTCCTTCATGGAAACGGTTGGTATAGAAGTCGTACCACCCCTCGCATTCAGGAAAATATACCTGACGGCTGCGGGCACCGTATTCATATACCGGAGCCACAAGGAAGTACGGTCCGAACATATATGTATCCCCTATGTTGCGGACATTTTCATCAGACATGAAATCCATGACCAGAGGTCGCATGATCGTATAATCCTGATGATATGTCATTCCTGCAAGAGAATATATATACGGCATCAGACGATAGCGGAGTTTCGTATAATATATGATCGACTCGTATGCCGGATGTCCCTCCGGAGCGATTTCCCAAGGCTCGCGGAACGGGAACTGACCGTGAGCGCGGTAGAGCGGGCAGAACGCTCCGAACTGGAACCAGCGCGTGTTGAGTTCGCGCCACTCCTTGTAGTCGGCATTCTCCTTGCCTGTACTCTCCCACTCCTGCTGCGCCGCAACATAACGGTTCTCCACGCAGAATCCTCCTATATCCATGGTCCAATACGGGATGCCGCTGACCGCGAAGTTGAGTCCGGCCGAAATCTGAGCCTTCATATCCTCCCATCTTGTGGCGATGTCGCCGCTCCATGTGGCTGTGGAGTATCTCTGAAGACCCGCAAAGCCACTGCGGGTGAGAAGGAAGACACGCTTGTCGGGATCCACCCCGCGCTGACCGTTATATATCGCATCTGCATTGACCAGCGCATAGGCGTTGAAGAACTCAGTCGAAGATCCAAGGGCTGTGGGACCGCAGAGAGCCTTGCGGTATTCCATATCCGTGCAGTCACGGATATTAGGTTCAGATGCGTCCATCCACCAGGCATCGATACCGAGCGGATAATAATGCTCGTACATCTGATTCCAGAAAAGTTCGCGGGCCTGAGGGTCATAGGCGTCATAGAAGCCGTAGAGATAACCTTGGCCGATCCAGTCACGGACTCCGTCTTCATAGGCCTTCGTGTACATCCAGCCCTTCTCGTCGAATTCCTTATAGTGTTCTGTGCCGACATAGAACTTCGGCCACACCGATATCATCATACGGCCGTTCATAGCATGGATTGAGTCCACCATGGCCTTAGGATCAGGGAAACGCTCAAGATCGAACTCGTGTCCGCCCCAGTCGTCCTCACGCCAGTGACTCCAGTCCATGACTATATTATCTATCGGGATATTCCTCTGACGGAAGCCCTGAAGAGCCTCGATCATCTCCGTTGAAGTCTTGTAGCGTTCACGGCTCTGCCAATATCCCATAGCCCACTTAGGCATGACCGGGGCCTTTCCGGTCAGGGTCCTGTAGCCGCTTATGATTTCATCAACATCTTCACCTGGAATGAAATACCAGTCCATCTGCCTGGACATCTCGCTCCACCAGCGGTGCTTTGCCTGCTGTTCAGGATCCACAACATCATAGACGCGGAGACCGCAGTATGACACCCATCCGTCAGGTTTCCAATGAACCTTTATCGGGGTCTTTACGCCAGCCTCAAGATGGACTGTGAACTTGTATGCATTAGGATTCCAGGCAGTGCGCCAGCGCTCCGGGACCACTTCCACGCCATTAATTGTGACCGTGGTATAGCCGGCATAGTACAATATGAACTGATAATCACCGGTTGAAGTGGCTTCTATGCAGCCTTCATAAGTTACATCGGAATTATAGAACACGAAGTCCTCCGGAAGATTCACCACCTTCTCCATCTTCGGCTCTATGAGATGTTCGAAATAGAGCTTCGGTTCGTCACGGACGATGGTTTCCCCGTTTTCAGGCACATAGGTTCCTGTCAGGCATCCTTCCCTGCCTTGGGCATCATAAATCTTGAACACATCTCCAAGCTGCTTGTAATCAGCAGGATTTCCGAAACGCATCATGGAATAACTGTCCATCAGGACGCCATATCCCTTGCTGGACACAACGAAAGGCACGGAAACCTTGGTGTTGTACTGGAAAAGTTCCTCGTTCCTGCCTTTATAATTGAACTCGTCGGTCTGATGCTGGCCAAGACCGTAGAAGTCCTCATCGTCAGGAGATTCGAAGACCTGAGTGAAGGTATAGCCCCTGGTCCCGTCCACTTCAATCGGCTTGAAACTCTTCCCGCCACCGGCCTCCTCCGCCAGAAGGATCTTTCCATCATTGTCCACGAATCTGACCTCACCCGAGGAAAGGGCGACCTCTGCCGCCAGTTCCGATGTCTTGAGGGTCAATACTCCATCTTTTTCACTCAGAGCGAATTCCGGAGCCGGCGACTGCGGCACGATTATCAGACTCTGAGGATCAGCGAAGCGCCGCTGAGGAGTGGCCGAGACATGTATGATCCTGTCCCCCATGACTTCCAGCCGAACCAGACGCGGACCGTCTTCAACAGGGTTCTGAACCTTGACGGTCACGCCCGATCTGTTCTGCACAAAAGACGACCGGCAACATCCATGAAACATCAAAGAGGTCGCTAGAACAATAAGGATGGTCTTTATATTCATATTTGCGGTATTGAACAGTGTTATCATTCTGTGTCAATACCGCAAATATAAACATTATAAACCGCAGAAACTTTACAAATTATTGCAAAAATCGCATATAATCGTACAATCTGTCAGGCAGCCATGAAGAATCATTTGTCAAAAGACTCTTGAAAGACAGAATCAGGAGTTTCATCGGCGCCTTCTTCCGGAGTCTCCTGCTCAGTTTCGTGGAGGTTCTTCCAATACAGACCGTCGAATTCCTCTGCTATATCCTTCCCTGCAAGACCGTCACAGAAGTACTTGTAAGCAAGCTTACGGCCGTAGTCTGCATCGAAGAGGTTAGGAGCATCACCCTCAAGCCAGAACTCATGCTCCGCGGCGTTGTCAGAGAGTGTCCAGATGGTGATTCCGGACTGCTGGGCCTCAGGGACATTCTCCTTGTATGACTCGACAATCATCCTGTAGGTTTCAGCCTGCGAGAGAAGCTGGTCTGCTGTAGGGCTTGTAGTTCCCACCTGCACATCAAGTTCGGTCACACGCACCAGCTTGCCGGTAGCAGCCATTGTCTTGAACATCGCATCGACCTTCTCCTTCTCGATGCCCGCTGTCACGTGCATCTGTGTTCCGATACCATCCACCTTCACGCCTGAAGTGCTGTTATCCTCGATATACTTCACGAAGTCAATGAGGGCTGCGAGCTTTCCAGGACTTCCTTCAAGACCGTAGTCATTGACAAAGAGCTTGGCATCTGCTCCACAATACTGGCGGGCATATTCGAATGCCTTGACAGCATATTCCTTACCGATATAATATCCCCAGTACCAGTGGTCAGATGCCCAATTGAGGGTAAGGCCTTCATTCTCTACCGGAGCCGTATCCTCTCCATTGAAGACGTTGTCAATACCTCTCCATGCATTCGACCCGTCCATGATAGGCTCATTGATCACATCCCAGCACTTCACTGTAGGAAGATGCTCGGCCATCTGCTTGATCCATGACTCCATAGCTCCAAGGAGAAGAGCCTTCTTCTCTTCCGGAGTCTTGTAGATATAAGTGATGGTAGAAGCGGCTTTCTGAGGCTTAGGAGCGTAATAACGAAGTGCGGCAGGAGCGTCATTGCCATATTCAGGATTCTTCTCGCCAAACTTGAAGTCGTCGATATAAACATCGCCTACCTGTTCGCCGAAATTGATCGTAAAGTGAGTGATTTCCATAGCTGCCATATCTTCGGTAATCTCGATTTCCTGCTGGAATGGCACCCACTGTCCTGCAGGAGTTTCCATCTCTCGATATCCACCGCCAGGATAAGAGTCGGCCCTCTTCTGGAGTTGCACCTGGAATCTCTCAAATGGAGCTACAGTCTTCACGAAGAATGATACCACATATACATCACCTGCTTCCCAGGTGATATTGTTCAAAGTGTAATATGCCTGGGCCGAATAGGTAGCACCGGCTACAGGATTGTTGAGTTTCATTGAATAATCACTGTTGTAACCGTTACCCTTGTCAGATATCGAGGCAGAGCATCCATCGCTTGACCATGCACCCCAACCATCTATGGTGCCACTCTCAAAAGTTCCGGCCTCCCCCACGATATTGATCATAGGTTCCTGCTCAACTTCCTCCAACTTCTTTCCGAACTTAAAGTCGTCAAACCATATCTGAGCACCCGGCTCACCACCGAACTGAAGACCCACGCGCTCGATGTCCGCTGCATCACCTTCGTTATAAGTAAACTCGCCCGAGCAGAATGTCCAGTCGGTTCCAGGAGTGAACTCATCCTTGTATATACCACCCCAGTTAGCATTCTGACCCAAAAATTGGCATTTGAGACCACAGTCAGACTTCACAAAGAATTCATAATAATATGTGGTACCCGGCTCCAGAAAGCTACCATCAAGAGACCAAAACAATTGAGAGTCATGATTTACAGTTGTTTCAGGGGATAATGTGAAATGAATAGCATAGTTGCTATCGTGACCCGGCTGCTCCACAGCGTAGGAATATTTGCCCCAAAGACCGGTCCAGCCGTTGGTATTGCCTTCCTCGAAGCCACCGTTTGTAATGACATTCGCGCATTTCTCGTCCTGAGAAGTCTCAATCTTCACCTCAGGAGAAATAAGAGACTTGAGGTAGGCCTGTTTCTGCTGTGTATGCCACAGGAAGTTATGGCCATAGACATCAACACCTTCCGGAACCAAGTCCATGAATGCATCGATTGTTTCAAAGTTGAGATCTCCGTTGGCCTTCACGACGGACGAATGCTTCATGGCATTACCAGTGGTGAACATCTGGAAATTCTCGTCAGCAACTGCCCTGTAGGCAGCATCTTCAATATAGAGGTCAGCTCCGAGACCGAGACCGACCTTCATGTTCGGAGTGTACTCTGCAGCATATTCCTTGATTGACTTGTAGTTGGCGAGAGCCTCGGCATCCGCAAGAGGAATATCCGCCTCAGTGATGGTACCGTCCGGTTCCTGCCATTCCATCACCTCGTCAACGCAGCTTGCGAAAACAAACGCACAAGCGGCCAAAGGAAGAATGAATTTATTGTATTTCATAATTGTCATCAGTTTTAAATATTATATTACTCTTCCTCATCTTCAGGATAGTCGGATACCACCACGGAAGTGTAAGGGACAAGACGCCAGTTGTCAACATAAACCTCCTGAGCGAAAGCCTCGGCAGCGAACACCATATCTTCACTGATTGTCACATCCTTGTTCACGAGGAACATTCCGAAGTTCGCATAGCTTGCAGCAGCACGGTCAGCACACACATCGGCAAAAGTGAAATTATCTTCAGTCCTCTGGTACTTTCCGACTGTGTTCACAGGGATGGTGATTGTAGTCCATCCCTCGGTCTTGTAAGGAACCACATTATAGTCGGCTGTAAGCCAAGGAATCCACACCACAGCTGTAGGATATTCGATATTTTTGGTATCGGATGTCTCAGTGGTACCATATCCGTAGTTCGAGAGGTTGTTCTGGAATGTGAACTCAAGCATACCCGTAGTCCAATTCTCAGGAACATAGACATCAAACTGGAACGCCACCTCGGCAACAGGGGTATCAGCAGGGATAAGGTCATAGAATCTCTCCCAGTTTTCTGTAGGATCGCTCCATGCTCCCTTTTCACCACCAGCGGTAAACCAGCCCTTTGCCACAGCATTCGCCTTGATGCCACCCTCTGCGAGGACAGTCTCAGGGATTGCAGGCACTACATTGCCACGCCCCGAATCAAGAGGATCGACTGTAAGTTCATCAGACACATAGGTCGCGCTCCAGCCTCCCTGCACACCCGTCCCGTCGAAATCGAGAATCATTCCTCTCCTCTCATTGAAATAGTCAGGAGTCTGTGCAAATCCGTGAGCACCCTCGGAATAGAGGCATCCGCCTTCAGTCACTCCATCAGGCATTACGAAAGAATACCATTCTCCGTCCTCATCGCACTTAACCTCAGTCACTTCAATACCTCCCGGAAGAGTGACCTTCACGGTCTCATGAAGGTTGGTTCCATAGACGATGACAGTCTCATCTGGCATCGGCAGCGTCAGATTTATGTCCGTTACGGTAGGAGAAGCCGCTCTGATAAGGAAGTCATAAGTTGTCTCTGCCTTATCCTTGACAAAACGGATTGTATTGCGCACGGTCGAGTCTGCCTCGACCACAGGAGTATTGCTGTTGAGCTGGATAAGCATTGAATTGTCAGTGACATAAGCACGGTTGAAATAAGTGTCATATCCGTTGACGAACACCTTCTTCATACCGAAAAGTCCACTACCCTCGACACGGATAAGCTGTCCCAGACGGGCAAACTCGACCGGACGGTCAGTCACAGCAGCATCATAATCCTCAAGATAAATCTTATTGATCACTATAGGCACGCTCTGATACTCCTCCTTGAAGTACTCGTCCTCCTTGTTGCAAGAGACGAATGCCACAGAGAGCAAAGCGATGCACAAGAGCCACATATATTTAATATTCTTCATAACTCTTTCTTCATTAATTAGTTGTACAATTGAGCAAGCTCCACTTCCCTGTCTCCGAACTCATAAGCGATCGGATCGCCGTTAAGAAGTTTGTTCCTGCCTCGGTCAACATCCGAAATAGGGATGAGAAGGTGTTGTTCAGTCGCTGTTGACACTCCCTCACCAGGATCCTCGGACATTTCATAGACCTGTGTGGTCTCGTTCCACTCATAGCCACGGTTCCTTTCCTGACTGTTGAGATAGTTGACAACCTCCTGCTGCCGGTAGTATCCGCGGCGGATGAGGTCATACCAGTACTGTCCCTCATATGCAAGCTCGATTCTGCGTTCATAACGGAGATCCTCGTACTGGATGATCATCTTGGTCGGCATTCCGGCACGTGTGCGGACAGCATTGTAGTATTCAAGAGCAAGCGGATCTGTCGTAGTGTCGGCATTTCCAAGCACTGCCTCGGCAAGGTTGAGATAGACCTCGGCGAGACGCATCATATAGGTATTGACACCTGAACTCTGCTGATAGCTCTGACCGTTGTCCTTGTTGGTACCGATGACATGCTTCTTGACATTGCACTTGTTGTCATAATCACCGGCTCCCTCAGATACATTATAGGTATATACCTCGCCATCTGCCTGAAGAGCAGTCCAAAGCTCCGGATATTCCGCTCCGACCGTTGCGATGGTGGCATGACGACGAAGAACATCGGCTGCGTCGTACTCATTGACCATATCCCATGACGCATAGGTAGCATTTCCCCAGTTTGTCTCGCCGACATTGGTTGACCATGAGAAATATGCGGAGATACCGTTGTTGCAACCCCAGCCGATTGCATCAGTAGCACCGGAGAGCCACTGCAGCTGGAAAACAGACTCCGAGTTATTGTTCCAGGTAGCTACAGCGAAGAGCTGCTTATATTCCGGAAGAAGAGAATAAGGACCTTCGATACATTTGAGAGCTGCCTTCTTCGCGAGATCAAGGTAATACTCGTTACGGGCACCGTCGTTGAAGTTTGTCTCGATGTTGGTTCCGTCATAAGCACCCGAAGTAGTGAGTCCCGCCATGGAGAGATATACCCTAGAGAGCATTCCATAAGCGCTGTACTTTGTCACGCGACCAGGATTTGCAGATGTTTCCGAAAGATTGGCCGCTGCATATTCAAGATCGCGGATAGCGAACTCGATCACATCTGTCTGGCGATGAGGCGGGACCACCGGATCAGCCACCTGAGCTGCAGTGTCAGTGTAGATGATACCTTTTCCCCAGAGAGAACCGACATACCAGTAAGCGACACCCCTCATGAAGCGCGCCTCGGCATAAGCCTGCACCTTGGCTTCCTCGGTAACGGCATCCGATGAGTAGTTTGCAATGTTCGTGATTGTGTAGTTGGCCTGTGCAATCACAGAGTAAAGAGATCCCCACGCCTCTTCAAGACCAGGACTGAGAGCAGTCTCGGTGAAGTTGGTGAATGGGTAGATATAGTCGGACCAGCGGGCAGTGAGGTTATTGGACCTTCCGTCACCCATGCTGTAGTAGAGCTTATCATTGAAACTGTGCCACACATAGTTATACAACGGTGCGGTAGCAGTCTCGAGAGCCTCATCACTTTCAAAATAAGTCTCCTGGTTGGCATTGGTAGTATTGGTCGAGGTCAGGAAGTCTTCACAGGAAGTGAAGAACAGAGCCCCGGCCATTGCCACGAGAATCAATATCTTGTTTTTCATTGTAATAGTCATTTAAAGATTAGAATGAAATGTTCACACCGAATGTATAGATGCGAGGTGAAGGATAACGACCGTAATCGACTCCTGTCATGAGGGCATCACCATACATTGCACCGATTTCAGGATCAAGTCCTTTGTACTTGCTCCATGTATAGACATTCTGAATGTTGGCATAAAGGCGGAGAGTCGATATCTTTGCCTTCTTCATCCAGCTTGAAGGGAAGGTATATCCCAACGATATGTTCTGCAGACGGATGTACGATGCATCCTCGACAAGAAGGTCGCTGATACGGCTGTAGTTGGCATTCGCATCAGTCTTCTGGATTGCCGGCATTGAAGTCTCGTCTGCATTGACCACCTGAAGATTTCTGAAATCGTCGGATGGGAGATTCGGATCGATGACCTCGACCACAGCAAAATTGAGAGCCGAAGCGAGCACGTTATTGTTCACGCGCGGGTCCTCGATGCGGTAGCGTGTCAGGTTGAGTGCCTGGTTGCCGTATGAACCGTTGAAGAAGATGTTCAGGTCGAAGCCTTTCCATGTGAAGGTGTTTCCGATACCGTATGTAAACTTCGGCTCAGGATTACCTATATATGTACAGTCCTCATTGTTGATGACGCCGTCATTATTGAGGTCCGCATATCTGTAGTCTCCGATCCATGTACCGCTTTCGGAAATAGTATTACCCTCAGGGATTGCCACCTGCTTCACTTCACCGTTCTCATCCCTGTAGTAGAAATCCGAAGCCTTGTCGAAACGTCCGATCACCTTATATCCCCAGAACTGTCCGATAGGCTGGTCCACAGAAGTCTTGGTGACTATGAAGTTGTTGGATGAAGGCTGATAGTTCTTCTCGATTGAAGAATTTGCCGTATCGAGGGCAAGCACCTTGTTTCTGTTAAGCGAGAAAATGAGGTTTGTTCCCCAGTAGAAGTCACCTTTACTGATATTCACCGTATTGAGGGTCAACTCGATACCCTTGTTCTCGAGAGATCCGACATTACCCCAAGGATTGGATGCGGCACCCTGTCCTGAAGATCCGAGATATGCAGGAAGAGGGAGCTGAAGAAGAAGGTTTCTGGTCTTCTTGTAATACACGTCAGCGATGAACTCGATCCTGTTTCCGAACAATGCGAGGTCTGCACCTATATTATATGAGTCTGTGGTCTCCCATGTCAGTTCAGGGTTGGCGGTATTTCCTGTGAGCACACCTGTACCCCAAGGAGTGGTCTTGTATGCCAGAAGTGCCATATATGCGAAGTCACTCACATTCTGATTACCTGTCGATCCCCAACCAGCACGGAGCTTGAGGTTGTCAAGAACTGCCGCATCGTCAAGGAAAGGCTCCTCAGAGATACGCCATGCAAGGGCTGCAGACGGGAACCATCCCCATTTGTTTCCTGCTGCGAACTTTGATGAACCGTCTCGACGGATGGTTGCAGTCAGGAGGTAGCGCTCGTCGTAAGAATAGAATGCACGGCCGAAGAAGGATGCTATGGTGTTGGACACCTTGGTACCGGTGGTCGTTGACTCGGTGATATCACCGGCGCTGAGGTCAGGAGTAGAGTTTGAAAGGAAGCCTGTGGCTGTACCCACCTGATTCTCCCACTTCGAGAACGACATCTCCTGTCCGAACATGAGGTTCACGTTATGTTTTTCAGCAAATGTCTTGTTATAGGTGAGGATGTTTCTCCATGACCAGTATTTGGTGTTGGTCTTTGTCCACTTGGAAGTACGTGTATCGCTCTTCTTGACACCGAACTGGTAGTCAGGCTGGTAGTAGTAGTAGCTGTTGAAGTTCCAGTCTGTCGAAAGCTCTGTCTTGAAGGTGAGCCCGTCGATGATCTGGGCTTCGAGATAAGTATTGAAACGGAAGTTGATCTTCTCGTTCTCATTTGTGCGGATGGAAGCGAGTCCCACAGGGTTTTCAGGCATCCATGTATCTTCCGGACCATCGAATGTGCCGTCAGGCGAGGTCACCGCCACTGTAGGCTGCTGAAGAAGGGCGCTCATGATGGTGTTGTTGTCCGTTCCGACAGTCTGCTGGGACTGCGCGAAAGAGAAGTTCACACCGGCGCGGAGCCATTTCTTGATCTGGGAGTCCACATTTGAACGCAGAGAGAGACGGTTGAAGTCAGAACCGAGGGCTATACCTTCCTGACTGAGATATCCGCCGCTGATTGCGTATGTAGTCTTGCCGTTTCCACCTGTCACAGAGAGGCTGTGATTGTGCATGAGAGCCTTGCGGAAGAGTTCGTTCTGCCAGTTTGTTCCTTCACCGAGAAGGTCAGGACGGACGAAAGAACTGCTCTTCTCTACAATATACATATCAGCACGGAGATTATGCAGGGTCGCATACTCGCTCAGGTTGAGCATATCGAGCTGCTTTGCCATCTCCTGCCATCCGACATATCCGTCATAGGTTATGGTGGCGTGTCCGGCCTTACCCTTCTTGGTTGTGATCATGATGACACCGTTTGACGCACGTGAACCATAGATGGCAGCGGCCGAAGCATCCTTGAGCACGTCCATAGTCTCGATATCCGAAGGGTTGATGGTTGAAAGAGGGTTGCTTGTCTCATCATCTGTCGCGGAGTCGATCACGACACCGTCGATGACGAAGATAGGCTGGTTGGTGGCGTTCAATGAGTTGATACCACGAATGCGGATTGATGACGAAGCACCCGGAGTACCGGAGTTCGCCTGGATCTGCACACCGGCAGCACGTCCCTGAAGAACCTGATCGATGGAAGTCACGACAGCTTTGGAGATCGCCTCGTCACCAACAGAGGCGACGGCACCCGTGAGGTCAGCCCTCTTCATCTGTCCGTATCCGACCACCACGACTTCGGAAAGCATTTCAGAATCTTCCTCAAGGAAGAAATTCACCTGAGAATTTCCGTTGACTGCGACCTCCTGAGTCTTGTATCCGATGCAGGATACAATGAGAATCGCATTCTGAGGAACATTAAGAGAATAAGTTCCGTCAATTTCAGTAATGGCACCGTTAGTGGTGCCCTTCTGAATGACACTTGCCCCGATGACCGGGCCGATGGCATCTGTCACCGTACCTTTGACAGTGACATTCTGTGCGTATGCGCTGCCCCCTCCTAAAGTGAGGAAACACAACGAAATCAGAAGCCAGATGTGTCTGAAGTCAGTCTTGCATTTCATAATGAAACAGTTTGGTTAGTATTATAATGTATGTATTGAATTGTCCTTTTCGACCAACATAACAAAGGTATTAAAAACTAGAATCAGCATCACAATAAAATGTTGCATTTTTCCGCGCATAATGTATCATTCAACAAAAAAGGATTGAAAACGATATAGATTTGATATAAAAATATGGTAAATTTGCGAGAAATGAAAGACCTTATGAAACTAACCGGTTCTATGCTGTTATTCAGCATTCTCTGCATCTTCCCGATTATCCAGGCAGCGGCAGCGGTCAGGCTGCCTTCAGTGTTTTCCGACGGCATGGTTCTCCAGAGGGAAAGCCCGGTAAGGATATGGGGCTGGGCCGATCCGTCTGAAGAGTTTGATGTGGTGTGGGAAAAGAAGAAACACCATGTTCAGGCCGGTCCGGACGGGAATTGGGAGATATTTCTTCCGGCATCAAAAGCCGGAGGACCGTATGAGATGAAGGTCGGGGATGTGATCTTGAAAGATATTCTCATCGGTGACGTTTTCCTTTGCTCCGGACAGTCCAATATGGAGCTTCCTGTCAGAAGGGTGACCGACATGTTCGCTGAAGAGATAGCCGGATACTCGAACAGTGAGATCAGACAGCTCATTGTTCCTAAGGAATATGACTTCAACTCCCCTCAGGACGACCTTTCCCCTTGTTCCTGGAAGCCATGCACTCAGGAACATGTAATGAATTTCTCCGCACTCGCATATTTCTTTGCTAAGGAACTTTTCGAGAAGACCGGAGTGCCAGTCGGCATTGTGAATGCGAGTTGGGGAGGTACGCCGGTGGAGGCGTGGATGAGCGAGGAAAGTCTCAAGGATTTCCCTGAATATATAAATATTAAAAGGTTGTATGAGGATGAGGGATATTGTCAGAGGATAAAAAGACTGGAGGGAGAGGATTACAGAAGGTGGAATACAGTTCTGGATTCAAGTGACCCTGGGCTGACAGGTCCCGTCAAGTGGTATGCCCCTGACTTTGACGACAGTTCATGGAAGAATGTGGACATATTCTCATGTGAGTGGGGCAACGACGGGCACAGGTCTCAGGGAGGTTCTCACTGGCTGAGAAAGAGCTTTGAAATAAGCGGTGAGATGGACGGCAAGGAAGCAGTCCTACGTCTTGGCTGCATAGTCGATGCCGATTCCGCATATGTGAACGGACATTTCGTGGGCAACACCACATATCAGTATC
>CAZMNZ010000059.1:0-12910 GCA_964567765.1 uncultured Muribaculaceae bacterium | reverse complement strand
CGCTCCCGGACACAATATAACAATTAGCGGGAGAGCCCAAATTCAGACCTGTATCCACCGAAACCTCAGTAAGAACAAATGAAACGACATACTTGTTGTCCGAAGTTGTCGATGTCCAAAGATAGTAGCCTGTCAATGTCGCATTCTCACCGACATACTGATCCATATCGATGACAGGGAAGATTGGAGAGGCCACACACTCGTCCCCCAACAAGATATTATAGTAAGATCCATCCTTTACGATCTGGCCCTCAACACTGATCTTACAAGGAGAGTGGTCTGCATCAACAAAATCCTTGACATTATCCTTTGTCAGGGCCAGCACATCCAATTCCGGCGCAGATTTCTTTCCGATAACGGACAAATTACCGAAAGTCAATTCGCGATTATTGTAGTAGGTTGTCATAGTGCCATCCACCTGAACATAATCCCCGACGTTCACCGTTGAGGCCTCCCAACCATTCCCGGCATAGACATACAACATATTTGCATCTTCATCAGAAAGCAGGAAGCCTCTGCCAGTCACTCCAACTACTATTCCTGCCAGCTGCACGCTTGTCTCATCCGGAAGTTCCAAGGCATCTGCAAGAGTATAATGGTTCACGAATAATTCAGTCACGGCGCCATAGGCGACATATTCACCATCACATACATAGGGACGTATGTAATAAGTCTCATTCTTATCAAGTCCTTCAATGATGCAGTCTATAGAATTATCTGAAGTACCCTTATCTTCAACATGGGAATCATCAATATCAAGATTCTTTGATTGTCCGTAGCACACTCCCCACTTTGATATCCCTACCCCTACCTTGACTTTACATGGGTACCTTAAGGACAGGCCATCCGCATTTTGATCTGCCATAGTCTCCATGGCTCCGAACTCCACATAGGTCTCAATATCCTTTATCCTAAGTTCCTTCGAGGCACACAAGATTTCACCCGCGGCCGTGCCATCAGAAATGTAGGCACACACATAGAAGGTCTCGCCGTAGTCGCGGAGGATGAGGTCGGCTGAGAAGGTGCCGCCGGTCATCTTGCACTCAAGACGCTCCGCATCAGACATGCTCTTGTCCTTTCCGTAATAGAAACCGCATTCTGCCACGCGGGAGGAAGCTGACTGGTCGACCGAAGCCGAGAGTTCAAACACCAATGAGCCGTTGTCCTTCACATCGAAGGTCTTGACCTGCGGCACAGAGAGTGACGACGGGTCTGTTTCCTCCAGTCCCATGCACGAGGTCACGAGTCCTGCTGCGAGGACTACGAACAATACTTTCAGCAAACTTCTATTTTTCATAAATATCATATTTTCGTTTCTATATAGAGCCGGCATCGCCGGAATCTATCATATCATCATCACTACGGCATACTGAAAACGAAATTCCGCCCGTACAGCCTGCGCTGCGGACGGAACGAAAAAATAAACTTCATATCAATATTAAACGTCTTCAGGAAAATCAATCTCAGGTACTTCAAACCTATCGAAATCAGACTCAAACAGTTTATCCTGAATTATTCTATACTTCTCAAATTCAGACTCGGCATACTCCTTTGCCTGCTCGGCACTAATGCCACCAGCACCTTGAAGCAAAGGTTTATCATCCGCATCGAGGAACTTATCGATTCTCTTAGCCCAATCCTCCATGGTCATAGGTATATGTCTTTTTGCCCTATCCTCCGCAAGGTCAAGAAAGGCACTGACTATACGTCCCATGGATTCCAATTCTTCCTGCTTGAGATAATTTTTAGCTATCGACACATCTGTTTTCAGAATCTTCCCCTTAGGTCCTTTGGCCCAAGATGTCAAGCCCATATATTCCTTGCCCGCATCTGCTCTTTCCACAATAAGCTCTGCCGCAGTGTGCTGATGAACCGCATAATGCATCTTATTCTGCACTCGCTTGAAGAAGGCAAGAGTAGTAGGTGCTTCTGGATTATAATCTATACTGGTTGCATAGATATCCGTCAATTTCTGATAAAAACGTCTCTCGCTCAAACGGATTTCCCTTATCTCGGCTAGCAGTTGATCGAAATAGTCCCGCCCGATAAACGCCCCGTTCTCCATTCTTTTCTTATCAATCACATACCCGCGTATAGCATATTGGCGAAGAACATTCGTACACCACATTCTGAACTGCGTAGCTCTTACAGAATTGGCACGATAGCCAACACTTATCACAGCATCAAGATTAAAATACTTCACTGAATAAGTTTTGCCATCTGAGGCAGTATGTCGGAAATTCCGACACACTGAATCCTTCTGCAATTCTCCTTCACGAAATATATTCTGAAGATGCTCCACAACAGTGCTACGAGCTTTATCGAACAACACAGCAATAGCATCTTGAGTAAGCCAAATCGTCTCATCAGCATACATCACCTGCACTCCATCCTCCCTATTCTCAAGCTGAAAAATCAAAAACTCAGCTGTGCTATTGCGTATATCCAACTTCTTTTCCATAAGAACTAAACTTTCACACAAAGATAGCAAAAGCCTTTAATTCCCAGAACTCATTTTTCGTTTTCAGTATGTCAAAGAGCTTTTTATTTTCGACCCCCGCGCCGGGCGCGGGGGTCAATCCGCGGAACGCCATCATGCAGCCCGCAAGGCAGGGCTGCACGATGGCACTCAGGATGGTCTATTCTTGGAGGCACCGAACAGACTGCCCGACCGCTCGGCCGTAGTCGCTCGCTGGAAGGACGTAGCCATCGCTGCTGAAGAAAAGGTAGTACGCATAGTAACCACAAGGAGGAACTGACCAATAGAAGCCGTAGGCACCGACACCGAGCAGCGACCCATCATCGTGGTCGCGACAACCAGAAGCGGGGTACCATGTGGAAGGAGAACTGATGCCGGAGCCGAAGAGCATGCCTTCGTCTGAACTGTCGTAACCTTGGTCATCAAAGCCGGCCTTGTTCCAGACGCCGTTGCTGCCGCCGTCAGGAACACGCCAACCTGCAGGACATGGGTCGTAGATCGTCTTCGCTGACTGCCAACGAGTGTCATCGGTGCTTGAAGAACCGGTGTAGTACCAATCATAATTGCTGTCATTATAGGTGATGAATGTTGTCGGGTGCTCTACCGCATATGCTATGGTCCCGCGAGATGCTGACGACGACACAGGAGACGGCCAGGAGATGGTTGACTTCGCTTCAACATCGCTGCTGATTGATGAAGAACTCAGGAAAGGATCCTTTCTACCCCACTGGTAAAGAAGACCCAATGCTCCGACGTCTCCCGGAGTTGCGCTCGTTGCTCCAAGATTGCGGTCCATCATTGTGCCGGCATTATTGGCATAGACGCATTTGCCTGGAGCGTCGGTAAACCAGATATGCCAGCTCCAGAGGATCTTGCCAGATGCATCCTTGACTGCAATGACAGCGTTGCCCTCCTTGAATGTATCGGATGTCTGGAAGACGATGCTGCCATCAACATAGGACACAGAGGATATCAGATCACCGACGCTTGGTGTTACCGAAGTGCCGTAAGACTCCCAAAGCACCTCAACTGAGCTGACAGAACCGACAGAGACTGTACCATTGCCCTTCACCGGACGAAAACTATATCTTCCGCTCCCGGACACAATATAACAATTAGCGGGAGAGCCCAAATTCAGACCTGTATCTATTGCAACACCTGCAACGATAGTTTTAACTTCCGAGCACACCTCCACGAAGTCTGAACCGAGAGACAAGTAAGCACAAATATATTTCTGCTCTCCCTCTGAAATGGATATTTCTGCAAGAAATTCACAGTCTAAGAGTTTTGACACGATCTTTTCCGCCCCCTGCATGCTCTTGTAGTCAGACACATAAAAACCGCACTCCACAATCTTTGGCCGATCTTCCTCCAATATGACCGCAGTCAACTCATATGCATAGCCATCAGCACTGTACACCGAAAACGACTGAATCTCGGGCTGCGAGATTTCGATCGGATCAGTATCCTTCAAACCCATGCACGAGGTCACGAGTCCTGCTGCGAGGACTACGAACAATACTTTCAGCAAACTTCTATTTTTCATAAGCCAATTTTTCACATTTTAGAACATTAAGCCCACGCCTATTTCAAATTCAGTGTATTTGAACGAAGTAGTCGAAACCCCAGCAGAGAAAGCGACCGGGCCGATCTTTGCTATTGCGCCGACTTCGGCTGCCACACCCTTGCAAGAATAGTCGGTTACTAGTGCCCAATCTTCACGATAGTCCTGCCAGAGCACATCTCTGCTTCCGTATCCTACTCCGACATACGGATAAAGCCACCTGCTCAAACGGAAGAGTGCTCCCCCTGTAGCCTGCAGTCTGGTTTTGGTCTGTACTCCGTTGGTCCAGATTATTCCACCTCCATCTATACTGCCGTCCTTATTTACCTGATATGCAGACTGCATAGACTTGAAGTTTGTTCTGAATTTCACATAACCACCGAACTTCTTGACATATCCGAGCATGATTCCGCATGAGAACTGCGGGACTACGCTTGTGGAAAACATGGTAAGAATCTTGCCATCCATGACATCTTTGTTCCTGACATTAAGAGTGAAGCGGATATCCCTGCCTGCAATCTGCGTCTTCCTGCTCTCCACACTGTATCTCACCTGCTTGAAACCGGACTGGGTTATCTTGCCGAAGTCTCCTTTCAATTCCGAGGAGTTCAGCACGTACTTCTGCCCGCCGGTTCCGCCGACGAGCATCACGACTTCCACGGAGCACGACAGCACATTGTCGCCAAGCATGATCTGATAGTCCACCACAAGATCAGTCCCTTCACGAGACACCTTGACATTGCCGATGGAGACTCCATCGTGCTTTGGAGACATAAGCGGTTCCTGGGCATCGGATGTCACTGGGATAAGCGCCATCAACACGCATGCTGTCAGTATATTCAACAGTTTCTTCATGATATTATCGTATTACTTCCACCACAAAATTACTGTCACCATAGAACTGAGGCGTCTGTTTGCCTTCCGTTTCCTTATTCACATTCTCAGTGACGAAGCCCACCAGTTCCGCCATTGTGATTTTTCCGTTGCCGTCACCGTCAGCATCACCCTGAAGGCCTGTCGCGAGATAATATGTAAAACGTCCGGAACGTGTCATGTCATTTGCCTGGGATGTCTGGTCTCCACGAGAGGATGTGAACACTCTGAAGTCAGGAGAAGTCAACCAGGGCTGCTCCATTGCCTCCATATCTGGCAAAATCATCTTATGGTTGGTCAGTGCCTTTGACTCATGCGCATCACTGGCTCTTGATCCGCCACTGAAGCAGGCATCCAATATGACTGTCACAGATTTTGCGCCCAGTGAGGAAAGTTCGCGATACATCTTGTTCAGGCTGTAGCCATCCTGAGCGATATAATTCCTTGAAGCATCATAAGGGACCAAGAATACATCTGTGGAGCCATCATTCAGTGCCATCGGCACTCCATGACCGGAATAATACACATACACATCTGTCTGACCGCGTGTAACAGAATACTTGAGTCCACCACGTTCAAAGATGTTCTGGTACTGCTTCATCGTTGCATCTTCATTAATATAGGTGCGTACATCCTTGATGTTGAGAGATTTCTTGAAATACTCGGTCATCGCCATAGCATCCCTGTCCGCATATGGAGCCGCGTGGATGGTCTTGTCCTGATAAGACTCCGCACCAATCACGACTGCCACTGCATTCTGATGGATCGTCTGGCCGTGAGGAGCCACCATTATGTCCTTGAATCTTGTTTCAGAGGTCACTCGAGCATCTTTGGAAACAATCTTTGTACCAAGAGCTGCCATCAGTTTCTCCCTGTTTCCCTCAACCTTCACAACCTCCGGTTTCACTGTTGCAGCATCGAAAGGGATAGGAATCTGAGAAAGTTCCATATTGCCGAAACCCCGGTCTTCCGAAACTGAAATATATACAGGAACATATTCTCCCTTATGTACATAATGTGCATTAGGACTTAGTCTGAAGGAGATTTCCTTTGCCTGGCCCACAAGCATGTCATCCACCCGGCCGTTATACTCCTGTGCATATCCGGACATTGTCAGGATACGGATGTTAGGATCCTTTGAAACCACCTTGTAAGTGACATTTCTGGCCTCACCGTCACCCACATTCTGGAGCAGAACTGTAGCCCTGACTACATCCATGTTCTGGAGCTTGTTGTCAGGATTTCCATTGTACGGCTTCACATCCACACCGGCATCGGTGATTTCCACGCCATTCATTCTGATCTTTGCCTTCTGATACTCGAAAGTCGAAAGTTCCAATGTGGCATTGATATCGTAGCCCATCGGTTCTGAAACAGTGATGTGGAACTTTGTATATCCTGTAGGCACATTCAGTTCAGCCTTCATCGGGATCTGCATCTTGTGAACTCCGTTCTTGAGAATAGATGTTGTGAAAAGCGACTGGTTGAGCGTCACGCCGTATGTCTTGTCCTCTGGTGTCACGGATACCTTCACATTGTCGGCCTTGCCTCCTTTATTGGATATCTCCAGCTGAATGAATCCGGTCTCATCAGCCTCAAGGATATTGTTCTTGTTGTCATCAACGAACTTGACGTTCATGCGCAGATCAGGCGGCATGAACATCTCGGTCACATCCTCAAGATTGAAGGAAATACTTTCAGAGGTCACAGACTGAGCAGCAGCCTCAGTCAGCGAGAGCAATCCGATAACAGCTATCGGCAGGAAGTTCAAAAACAGTTTCTTCATATCGATTTTTATCATTTGTGTTCTATATAGTGTCGGCAACCTTGAATTCTATCAACGGAAATTTATTGTTTTCTTCTTATCGTGATGTCTGACAAGATGACATTCATCTCGGGATCCATTCTTCGCACCTTGGACAGCCAGGAGTGAAAATCCTCGAAAGGGAGACTTCTGATGTCTCCGTCGGCACTGTCGCTGGCTTTTGTGAACCTGTTTGGCGAGAAGACGACATAAAGCCTCACAACCTCCATTTCATTACCAGCACTGCATCCAAGTGGATATTCTCTGAATGAGAAGGGATCAAACTTTCCCGGTCTGGCGCGGGAAAAAAGGATATATTCCTCATCTGCACTCACCTTCATTGTCTCTGCCGGAAATCCATTGTATGGGAAAAGGCAGTTCGCACACTTTCCATCTCCAATATAAACCGCAAGATATCCATCTACAGGAGTCTTGAAATAAAGATACAGTTTATCTCCATGAGTGAACTCTTCCGAGGCAAACCTGAGATCAGGGGCATTCTTCAGCACCTGGCACTTAAGGTCTATCGGAGTGGAAAGGATCTCCATGATCTTTCCA
Source organism: uncultured Muribaculaceae bacterium (assembly GCA_964567765.1). Lineage (GTDB taxonomy): Bacteria > Bacteroidota > Bacteroidia > Bacteroidales > UBA932 > Cryptobacteroides. Next base: position 5,632 of record CAZMNZ010000059.1, on the reverse strand, counting down.
TGCACGGTGACATCCAGAGCAAAATGGTCATTGACCACAACCTTCCTGATTACGGGAGCTGACAAGGTCTCTATCCACTCTCCCTTCACTTCGGTCTGTCCATATGTCACGCTTGTCACCGCCTCTGCAATGGTCAATGATGTGGACGAACCTACTATCGTTCCGAAATGATCTGCAATCATCTCCACCTGAGCCCGGGTAACAGCCTTGACTGCCGCCTGATTGAAGGATTCCGTATCGGGTACGATATAGCGGCAGGTATGACTGCCACTGATAATCCTCTGGGCATGCGCTCCCGCCGGAATCAGAAACAGGGCTGCAAGCAGCGCCAACGATAGAATTGCCGTCTTTTTCATAGTCATTCTGCTGTTACAAATTCAATGGTTCCCATCTCAGTGGAAACAGTTCCATTATCATACTCTGCATTGAGAATCCACAAAAGTTCTCCCCTGTCCGCCATATCCCTTGCCGGCACCGGACATCTGAACTGGCTTCCCGCCATGGTTCGTTCAGCCATCACTCCACCATCAAGGTCCTTCACGAGCAACTCGACCGACTTCAGTCCGCTTCCTTCCCACTCGAAGACAAAATCCTTTTCAAGATTCCTGACCCTCACCCGGTATGGAGTCCTGGCAGGTTTCACAACCTTGAACGCATTCACGGACTCACCTCCTGCCGTCGATATGTTCTCAAGCTGCTGAGTGTCGTGTCTCTGCACAGAAACAACTGGAGCCCCATCCTCCTTTATCTCAGTCTGTTCTGTTTCCTCCTTCTCCACAACCTCAGCGATATATTCCAGCTTCTGTGGCTCGTGGGCGAAAGGTGCGCATGTGTCCGCCGGCTCATATACCGAGGCCGTATCCTGAGGAACCTGCGCCACAATGTCTCCATTCCCTTCCGGAGCACCTCCGATATAGGGCATTATCACTGTCAGAGCCAGAGCGGCTGCAGCAGCGAGACTTCCTATAATCCAGGGCAACCGGACAGTCTTCCTTCCCGTAGGCTTGTGTGATTTCAGCATATCCGAAACGTATTCCAAAGCTTCATTTTCAGGAACCTCAACATTCGGAGCTGTATCTGCCAGACGTGCAGCCTGGACGATCTGCATCCACTCTCTGGCAGCCCCACCATCTATGCTGAGTTCTTCAATGACGGTTTCCGCCTCTTCCTGAGTTGCAGTCCCGTCTATAAACTTCATGAGTAATTCGTCGTTCATAACCTTTTCGTTTAACGGTAACTGTTCAACTTTGCCTTCAACTGCCTGACCAGCCGGTTCTTCACTGTGTAAACATAGTCAACACTAAGTTCAAACCTGTCTGCGACCACCTGAAATTCCTTGTCTTCCACGAAGATCAGCCTTGCGATTTCACGGTCCCGGTCATTTGAGACTGAAGCTATCGCTTCTTCGATATCCATAATAAGACCGACATCATTACTCTGGACCCAGTCTCCGACAAAAGTCTCCCACTTATCACTTATAGAGATGAGACCGTTGGAATCTATCTTGGAATGCTTGTAATTTTTGAAAAATCTGAAAGATGTGACAGACATCCACGTTGCAAGGGATGCCTTATCCGCATCAAAAGTCCTCAACCTTCTCCAGTCATCCTCATACAGGTACAGGAAAAACTCGTCCACCAGATCGCGGACATCCTCCTTGTAGGGAAAAAGTTTGTAGACATGGTATTGGAACGTCGCAAGAAACTTCTTGTAGAACATATGCACTATCGCCCTCTGGTCATTCGAACAGACGGCGGCCACTAAAGCCTTATCAGACATGCGTTCCGGCAGCACCCCCATGACGACAGTCGCTGCTAAAGGAACCAGCACATATAAGAAAAGCATACTTTGTAATAAACTTGCAGAAGCCCCCAATCTGCTGAAACACAAAAAAGTGTGAGGCAGAATCGTTTATCCTAAAGAAGGTTGTGGTAAGACCTGTACATCGATAAACATAAAAACCCCACACTCGGATAGATATGGGGTCCGCCCGTAGAACCGAGCGTAGCGATACCTATACGCGAGCAAGAGCGTTTTTCCGTTATCCTGATGTACCGAAAACTACCACATTTTCTTCAGAGGATTCACGAAAACACTTTCGCTTAAATATGTATGCCGAAAAATCAGCGGAGCAAAGATACAAAAAATATCTTTACTCCGCTGATTTATTATGTTTTACTTATCTAATAGATATAATATTTCTCAGACAGTTTCCTGAAGGCGGTCTCGTCCTTGCGCCAGTAGTCCTTGATGTCATCGAAACGGTAGTTCTTCGAGAACTTCAGTCTTATCTGATCCGTGCCGCAGACCTTGTCGAAAAGTCCGATTCCGCTCACGACCTCAAAGGCCTTCTTATCCGGATAGAGTTCTGCCACAGCCTGCATCACCATGAACTGGACTTCCGTCAGGCGGGCCTTCTCATAGTCAGTGAAGAAGAACTGCAATCCTCCGACCAACTGGCCTTTCTGGCTGCCGGAGAACGGTTTGTACCATATGGTTCTGAACGACACTCCAGGCAAATGATATCCCTCAAGGGTCTTCTTGAGTCTTTCGGGATCGAGCCAGGTCGCTCCGAAGACCTGGAACGGGAGAGTATATCCTATTCCTATATTCATGAAGCCGTACAGTTCTCCACACACGCCGGATGCAGCATAGTACATCGGAGACTCCTTGAAGGGAATGTTCGGAGACGGGAGCACCCATGGCAGACCGGTGTCCTCATACACCATATCGCGGGTCCATCCCTCCATCGGTATCACTTTGAGTCTGCACTTAGCCGGAGCCTGATCACCTTTCTGACCTCTGTTCAATCCCTCTTCGTTGATCATCACTGCAAGTTCTCCGACAGTGAGACCATAGACATACGGAATCCTGTACTGGCTCACAAAGGAGTTGTAGGGCTGCTCCACATAGCATCCTTCTATCTTGTTGCCGCCCAGAGGGTCAGGTCTGTCCAGCACCATGACTTCGATGCCCTTTTCAGCGCAGGCCTCCATCACAAGTCCGAGGGTGCTGATGAAGGTATAGGAGCGCACGCCCACATCCTGAATGTCATAGACCATGACATCTATGCCTTCAAGCATTTCCTGGGTGGGCTTTCTTGTGGATCCATAGATGGAATATACGGGAAGCCCCGTTGCCGGATCCGTAAATGTCTCGACCTTTCCTCCGGCATAGACCTCTCCCCGGACTCCGTGTTCAGGGCCATATAGAGCGACCAGTTCCACGCCAGGCGCCTCATTCAGGATGTCGATTGTCGATTTCAGATGACTGTCCACTCCGCTTGGATTTGTCACCAGGCCGACCCTCTTCCCGACCAGTCCCTCAAAGCCACGCTCACGCAGCACTTCCACTCCGGTCTTCACCACAGGACCGGCGGCATTGCAGTTGACACATGCCAGAAGAGATAAGAATATTAACAGTTTCTTCATCAGATCGCTTTCAACTTACTACCACTGTGTCAAAAAAAGGTTAATTCATGACACAGCGGTGCCCGATTTTATATATTTTCCTCAATTTCAAGAACCACTGTGTCAAGATTTTACGAAAACACGTCACAGTGGTCAAATATAATATCATAAAGTCATCACCTTTCCTGCAAAAAGAATATTTCCGTCCGTGCGGTCAGAAATGAAGAACAGGTATGGTCTGTCGACATTCATGTTTACCACGATTTCAGGACGGGCAGAGGTCAGTCTGACTCCCACGCTTGTCACTGCTGCCGCCTCTGTTCCCCTCTCCGAAACATCTATATAGCATTTCTGCTTCACCTGATTCAGCACCAGAGGCCCCATTTCGGCTATACCCTTGAAATCGGCAGCAGCCGTGAAGGCAGTCCTGACACCCATGTTCTGCAAAGTCTTGTTGAGGATCATTGAAGTCTCCAACTTGAGTTTCGGCATGGTGAGTTTCACCTTCTTCGGGTTCATCATGGACATGGCCTGTTCGTACAGTCCTTCATTTACATACGAAAGCATCCGGTCAGGCGACATTCCGGCAGCAGGGAGAACCACATACATCGAATATCTTTCACCCTTATATGGAAGCTCCACCATCTGGCATCCCTGATATTCCGCGTAGTTCATATGATCTGTCCTGGACATCATAGGAACCGTAACATCACCTTTATATCCATGGAATACAGCATCATGGGTGTTCTTGACCGGGAAGGCATCAGCCCACGGAGCATTGAAATACAGGGCATTGACAAGCATCATCACCATGCCCGGCTCCAGACGGTCCACGATTTCTGTTATCTTTCCGGCTGTATTCTCTGCACACCAGTTGTTGATAGCCTTCACTGTTGCAGGATCTGCAAAGTTCAGATTGACCACCATGGCGTCAAAATCCTTCTGGAGCATGTCCACATACCTGTTTCTGATGCTGAAATCATCATCCACCCACACCGAGTTGGCAGACTTCACGGTCACAGTGTCATTGCTGCCCAGATCGACCGCCTTGAACAGGCATCCGTTGAGAGCATTGTCGAACTCCACCCGTGTTTCTCCCTCGGCGCCCTCTGCGACCATGGACAGGGCGACGCCAGCACTATAAGGAGACACAACGACATTCTCGCCAGCCTCGACAGTCGCATTGACATGCTTGAAGAAAGACAGGGCAAATCCCTTCTGGGAGCCTTCTGTCGGCTTTTCATACTCCGTTCCACATGAGAAAAGCCCCGCAATTGCAGCCAGAACTGCCATAGACTTCAAAATCCGTTTCATAACAATCAATTTTTAAGTTTCTTTCCATATTCAGGATCCACCTTCAGAAGGAAGGTCACCAGCACAGTCACAAGACAGCACACCATGACGAATCCGAAGAACTTCGTATAACCGAGAGCCTCCTGGACATAGCCTGCGACCATGCCGGGAATCATCATGCTTAACGCCATGAATGCCGTGCACAGCGAATAATGTGCCGTTTTGAATTCTCCGTCTGAGAAATATATGAGATACAGCATATAGGCTGTGAAGCCGAAGCCATAACCGAACTGGTCCAAAGCCACGCAGGAGCCTATAATCCACATGTCGGACGGCTGGAATGCAGCCAGGAAGACAAAGGACAGGCACGGCAGTGTGAGTGCCAGGGCCATAGGCCAGAGCGATTTCTTCAGCCCCCATCTCGAAGCCGCCACTCCTCCGAGAATTCCTCCGACAGTGAGGGCTGCGACACCGATAGTTCCATATATCAGACCCACGGATTCCGTCGAAAGGTCAAGTCCGCCCTCCGACACGGGATCCAGAAGGAAGGGATTCATCATCTTGAGAAGGAAGGCCTCCGGGAGACGGTAAAGCAGCATGAACACCAATGCCGCAAGCACGCCCTTTTTCTGGAAGAAGGTCCCGAAGGTTCTTGCAAATTCCCGGAATATCTGTCCGGCGCCGCCGTTCACATTCTGTCTCATTGAATCGGAAGCAGGTTTCGGAAGCCTGTAGATATGCCAAAGTGTGAGTGCCGAAAAAAGGACGGAACTGCCCAGGAGCGTAAGAGACCATGCCTTAGGGATGTCTCCAAGACGGGTTTCGAGCAGACCGGCGACTACCACGAGTATTCCCTGTCCGAAGATGGACGACAGACGGTAGAAGGTGCTTCGGATTCCCACAAACAGCGACTGGTCGCTCGGTTCGAG
>CAZMNZ010000058.1:0-12939 GCA_964567765.1 uncultured Muribaculaceae bacterium | reverse complement strand
AGGCGGTCCTCCGGGTGCATGGGCGGCGACCTCAGTGCAGTAGTCCCCAGTGCAACTCGCCGCCCTCGAGCGTTATCCTGTTTACGTGTAGGTCGGTAGTCGCACGGTGCCGCTAGGGTATTGCTGAATTAAAGGAGCGTTTATTTGACAGGACATGACATGACGAATCCTGTCGCAGGACTCATGCGGTCTGCAACATCAATGATGAAACGTGACTACGGAAAGGAACGTTTGTATATTCGTATGAAAATCAATAATCATATATAATCATGTCAGTATATGCATATATCAGAGTGAGCACGGAGATGCAGAATTATTCAAGTCAGGAATATGAAATCAGAAACTACTGCTGTTCCAAAGGTATCAAGGTAGATCATTGGCTTTCGGAGTCGGTGTCAGGAACGGTGGCAGTTGAAAAACGGACCTTAGGCAGGACGATCAAGAAGATGGATAAGGGGGATCTGCTCATCTGCACCGAGCTCTCCCGTCTGGGCCGCAACATGCTCATGATCATGGGAATCCTGAATATATGTGCGTCAAAAGGCGTGTCAATCCACACGATAAAGGACAATTTCGATCTCTCCGACAACATCAATTCTAAAATCATTGCCTTTGCCTTCGCTCTGGCAGCAGAAATCGAGAGAAATCTCATATCCCAACGAACAAAGGAGGCTCTTGCGGCCAAGAGGATGGAAGGCGTTGTGCTGGGGCGTCCTGTCGGAAGTTCAAGAAAATGGGAAATGTTTTTGCACAACCATGTTGAAATTGAAGAATTTCTCAAAAAAGGGGAATCTTTGTCTTCGGTAGCAAGAAAATATGGGCTCCACAGAAACACGCTTTATAAATATCTGCGTGCTGTGCAACATGGTAAAAGTCAACTATAATGGCAATTTCGACTTTTTGAGTTCCGCATATTTAACTTTGACGACCGACAGGCAGAGTTTTTACTGATTTGGCGCCTGACGGTACCGAAAATGCATCAATTTGCTTTATTTCTGACACCGACAGGCAGAGTTTTAGCCGATTTAGCGCCTGACGGTCGGTGTGACAGGTAGAACTTTGGCAATCTTTATCATAAAATATAAAATTTGTTGATTTGATAAAATGTTATCATTTCCCAAGTATTGCTTTCAATTTGAAACTATAAACCAAAATTCAGGAGGCTTAAAGTAACAGGGAAACGCCAAAACCCTATGTATATTTAACATAACGGCGATTTGGCCGCATTTGGAATTGTAATTTATGGTTTATAACTTTGAAAGCGAGTGTTGAAATAAACGCTCCTTTAATTCAGCAATCATTCCTGAATATAGATGGAAAGTGTAGTGTAACGCTGATTCAAAATTTATGTTTAACTTAAAGATCAACACTATGAAGAAAAATTTATTGTTGTTGATGACCCTACTCTTCGCGAGTATCGGTCTGGCGACCGCCCAGACACTGACAGTGACTGGTACAGTTGTCGCCGAGAAGGATGGTCAACCGATTGCCGGAGCCTACGTGCTGGTCAATGGAACCACTCTTGGTACCATGACCAACGAACTGGGTGAATTCGGAATCAGGCAGGTCCCTGCGGACGCCAAAGAGATCATCGTGACTTTTCTTGGGATGACCACAGCTTCGGCTCCTGTTCAGGCAGAGCCGGTGGAGGTGGTGATGAAGGAAGACATGAACTACCTTGAGGACGTGGTGGTCGTGGCTTACGGTTCGGCCAAGAGAGAGGCTGTGACAGGATCGGTTACTTCTGTCAAGGGCGAGTCCCTCGCTTCTACTCCGGTCACATCTGTGGACAAGGCTCTGTCCGGTAAGCTTGCAGGTGTGCAGGTTACTGCCGTTTCAGGACAGCCTGGTGCACAGTCACAGATCCGTATCCGCGGTAACTCGTCAATCAACGCTTCCAACGCACCTCTATGGGTTGTGGACGGAATTCCTGTCATTCTTGACGGTACCGGCGAGATGACAAACGAAGGTGCATCCGGCGGTATCACTTCAATCAACCCTAACGACATCGAGTCCATTACAGTCCTGAAAGATGCTGCTGCGGCTGCCGTTTACGGTTCCCGTGCAGCCAACGGTGTCATTCTCGTAACCACCAAGACCGGTAAGGAAGGAAAGGCTCAGTTCGACGCACGCGTGAAGTACGGTGTGTCATGGCTTCAGAGCGACAGTGGCTTCCGAATGATGACAGGTTCAGAACTTCTTGGATACCAAAGGGATGCAATCAGGAATGCTGGGCTTGACCCTGACGATCCGTCCGGAAAGTACTATCGCCCTATGTCACTCCTTTCTGGTGACACTTCAAGCTGGCTCGAACATCTCACACGTCCTGGACAGCTTCAGGAGTATGAGGTCAGTGCAAGAGGCGGTAATGCAAAGGGAAAATACTACTCTTCAATCTCTTATCATAAGAATGACGGTGTGTTCTACGGAATCGATTATTCACGTTTCCAGGCTCGTGTCAATGCTGACTACAAGCTTCTCAAGAACCTTGAGACAGGTATCCGCGTGAATGCCGCCTACACCGATCAGAACGATATCCCTATGCAGTCGCTCTACTATGCTAACCCGGTGTTTGCAGGTATGACGATGCTTCCTTGGATTCCTAAGTATGACGAGAACGGAAACCACAATGTGGACATTCCTACAAACTCATACCAGAATCCGCGTGCGACTGCCGAGTATGACGACCAGTGGTCAAAGTCATACAAGTTCAACGGAACTATGTTCCTCAAGTGGGAGCCTGTCAAGAACCTCGTGATCGAGACAAGGAACTCTGCCGAGATGGCTTTCACTCAGGACAGACGTTATTGGAATCCGCTTGCGCGAGGAACAGCTTCTGAGGCGACTCTCCAGGCGACAAAGAGCCAGTATACAAACTATACCACTTCGAATACAATCAACTATGCAAACGTGTTTGGCGGCTACCACTCGATGAGGGTTCTCATCGGTCAGGAGGCAACAGCCTACAAGTATGAGTATTCTTATGTATATGCTCCGGGCGTAGATCCTCAGATTCCTTATCAGAACACAGCTCCTCAGTCAGCAGTAGAGTCGGAGGTCGGATTCCGCAATCATACAATGATGTCATTCTTCGGAATCGCTGACTACAACTACGACAACAGATATTTCGTTCAGGCCACTATCCGTGAGGACGGTTCTTCACTCTTCGGTTCGAAGAACAAGTGGGGACTCTTCTGGTCAGCTTCCGCTTCATGGAACATCAGCAACGAGAAATGGATGGACAGCACTTCAGGCTGGCTTGACCTTCTCAAGATCCGTGCAAGTTACGGTGTGAACGGTAACAACGGTATCGATCCATATCAGGCATATGGTGTGTATGCAAGCACGCAGTACAACGGCGTTGTGGGTATGCTTCCGGCACAGCCGGCAAACGACTATCTCTCTTGGGAGAAGAACAAGACCTGGAACGTGGGTCTCGACTTCGGATTCCTTGGAAACAGACTCAGAGGTAGCTTCGATGTTTACGAGCGTCTCACAGACGACATGCTTCTTGATGTCAAGGTGCCTCAGACAACAGGTTTCAGCACCAACTTCATGAATGCCGGTTCAATGAAGAACACCGGTGTCGAGTTCCAGTTGGATGCAGACATCATCGCTACAGAGGATTTCCTCTGGACAGCAGGCTTCAACCTCGCGCACAACAAGACCGAGATTCTCGACCTCGCTGTCGATCCCGATGCAAACGGTCTTGAGAAGATCGAATCAGGAAGCTTCATGCACTATGTTGTCGGAAGGTCTATGTACAGCTTCTATCTTCCTGATTACTACGGAGTCAACCCTGCAAACGGTGAGGCTCTCTGGGTGACTGAAGACGGCTCGCTTTCAAACAACTATGCAGATGCAAGAAAGTACTATGCAGGTTCACCTGAGCCAAAGCTCCTCGGAGGTTTCAATACCACATTTGCATGGAAGGGTCTTTCACTCAGCGCATTCTTCGAGTTCAAGGCCGGTAACCATGTCCTCATCCTCAACGAGCAGAGCTATCTCAACTCGGACGGAGGCCAGATGACAATGAACCAGATGGCGTCAGCCCTCAACTACTGGAAGAATCCTGGCGACACAGGCGTGAATCCTAAGCCGATAGCAGGAAACTCCACGAATTCTGCGACTGCCCTCAGCGACAGATGGCTTGAAAGAGGTGACTACCTCCGCATCAAGGACGTGACCCTGTCTTACTCTCTTCCTAAGGTGGCTCTTGACAAGATCCACGTGAAGGGACTCAGATTCTTTGTCAGCGGACTTAACCTCTACTGTTTCAACGACGTCAATTTCTGGGATCCTGAAATGGGTGTCACCGGTACAGGTGCGGGAGTCTATCCTTTGACAAAATCTTTTGTAGGTGGTATTGAATTGTCATTCTAAACGAATATGAGTATGAAAAAGTATATATTGATACCGTTAGTCGCTGTTGCGGCGTTCACCGGATGTCAGGACTTCCTTGTGGAGGATCCTATTCTGGAGCAGAGCAACGAGCTGACTCTCTCGACATATGAGGGTCTTGACAAGGCTGTGGCAGGTGCATATTCACCTCTCGCTTCAGCATATTGGTATGGTGCTGACTTCATCATCCGTAACGAACTCAAGACATCCAACGGAAAGAAGTGGATCGGTTCCACTTGGGACTCAGGCCGTTGCAACGACATATACAATCTGAATTACGACCCGAACAACACATCATCCCTCTGGGGTTATGCCTATTTCGTGATTTCATCTGTAAACAATGTCCTCGACAATCTTGAAGGCAAGGAAACTTCTGATGTTACGGCACAGGACCTGAACAATCTCAAGGCAGAGTGTCTTTTCCTCCGTGCTCTCGCGCATTTCGACCTCGTGAGGACTTATGCCCAGCCATACTGCTACGATCAGAACGGAGCTGACGGCAAGGGATCTCATCTCGGAGTTCCTGTAGTCCTCAAGACCGACCCGTCAGGCAAGCCGGCAAGAAACACCGTGAAGGAGGTTTATGACCAGGTGATTGCCGACCTCCTTGAGGCTGAAACGGCTATCGACCCTTCTTATGTAAGGGCTGGCGTCGCAGACTCAAAGGCAGTTGTGACTCTTCCTGCAATCCAGGCTCTCCTCAGCCGTGTATATCTCTACTGCGAGAAATGGCAGGATGCTGCGGACTACGCTTCAAAAGTCATCAACGATTACGACTACAAGCTCTGGACTCCGGAGGAGGTTGAGGATGCTGCATGCTATGCTGTAGATGTTCCGACCGGCGGTGAGGTGATCTTCGAGATCTACGGAAACAAGTCGAACTCATATGACGGATACCATGACGGTCTGACTCCTATGTGCGGTCCTGACGGATACGGTGACGCAGGTGCTTCCACTGACCTCAAGAACCTTTACGAGGCAGACGACGTCCGCGGAACTCTTTTCCAGGAGAAGGACGGCGTGCTCTGGACGGCAAAGTATGTGGGTAAGGGACTCGCAAAGCCGGACCTCACAAACGTGATCGTTCTTCGTCTTTCAGAAATGTATCTCAACCTTGCTGAGGCTGTTGTAAGAGGTGCCCAGGGCTATAATGCTCCTCAGGCTCTTGCTGACCTCGCTGCACAGAGAGGTGCGACAGCTCAGAATGCCACACTCGAAGGTGTATGGTTAGAGAGACAGAAGGAACTTGCATGGGAGGCTCACTATTGGTTCGACCTCGGTCGTACAAAGAGAAACATGACCAGAACTGACTTCGTCGGTGATGCAAAGGCCAAGGATCTCGCCTGGGGCGAGCACAAATGGGCGATGCCTATTCCTCTCAGGGAGACCGGAGCCAACGCCAATCTCGTTCAGAATGTGGGTTATTAATGAATAGGAGGAAATGTTTATGAAAAACATATATAAATTTACGGCTTGCGCCCTGGCGCTTACAGCTGCACTTTCATGCAGCAAGCTCAATGAGACTCCTGTGTTCGAGGATAGCAAGTCATTCGTTGGATTTACCCAGACGGCATATTCCGTGAATGAGGATGCAGATTCATTGGTTATCCCTGTGACAGTGGCTTCACCGGATCCTGTCAAGGTGACAGTGGCTTATTCGGTTGCCGACAGCACTGCAAAGAAGGGAACCAATTATACTCTTGCTGATGAGGCTGCTGTTCTGGTTTACGACGGAGAGACCCGCACACAGAACATCGTTCTCAATATCGTGAACATTGCTACAACAGCAGAGAAGAGCGGTTACACAGGTGACCTCGTGTTTACTGTGACTCTTGAAAGTGCCGGTGACCTTGATCTGGGATATAACAAGACATGTACTGTGAAGATCGTTGACCTTGATCATCCTCTGGCAGCAATTCTTGGAGATTACAAGGTTTCAGCACAGTATTATACAGGAACTCCATGCGAATGGGCGCTCTCGCTCACCAACGACCCGGATGATGTGACAGTAGTGTGGATCGACTTCCCTACATATTTCAGCTTCGGCTATGCTTCATGGGGAGGCTGGGCAGTATACGGTAACGTATCTGACGATCTTAAGACCATCACTATTCCGTGCGGTCAGACCTGCGGAGCTAATTCAGAGGAGCCTGCCTGGTATGAAGATGAATCCGATACATTTGTCTTTGGAACCTGGGCAGACCAGGGCAGCGGATATGTTGATCTGGTTGATTCCGGAGTCGTGACGTTGACTCAGGATGCCAACGGCGTATGGAGCACGAAGGACGCTCCGGCAGTATGGACACCGAGCGGAAGCGCACTCGCGACACGAATGCTTACTACTGCTGGAACAATGACTTTGACAAAACAATAATCTGAAACATCATGAAAAAGATATTTACATATTTAGCAGTGGCTGCACTCGTGGCCGTAGCATGTGATGACATGTACGGCCCGGTGGAGACACCGGTCGCTCCCGATAAGGCCGGAAGCGTAGAGATTCAGATCGATACTCTTGGTGATGACACGCTGGCATTCACCATCTCACCGGTCGGTGATGCGGCTTACTATTCATATTTTGTAGCAGCAGGTCCTGCTCAGGCAGTCGATTCTGCAGCGGTATATCAGTGCAAACTTGATGGCCTGATCAAGGGTACTTTCAAGGCAGCCGAGGATTCAGTGGCACATCTTGCTGTCGGAGAACTCACTCCTAACACTCCATACACCATCTATGCAGTTGCAGGAAGCCCTATGGGCATTGCAGGAAGCGTTGCTGTGAAGGAAGTCGTTACAACCGACGGTGTTACTATCAAGTTGGTTGAGTTTGATGACACTGTTACTGACAGTACCGTTGTCCTTACTTTCTCAGAGATGGTATTCCCAGGCAAGGGTGAAATCACTGCTACTTACTATGCCTCTAACCTTGAATTCAAGGAGATGGGTACAGTGAAGGCTGTTGCCGACTCAGTGATCTATGACGGAAATACTGTGACAGTTCAGTTTGCAGGCCTTCCACATGGTGCACACTGGGCAGTGAGCTATCCTGAGGGAACTTTTACTGACAGTGCTCAGAACAAGATTGCAGCTCTTGCAAGCGGATATTCTGCTGAGGCCAAGAAGATGGCTGGCGTACACTCAAGAAAGGATACTGTTGCGTTCGCACTTGAGGCGGCTTTCCCGAAGGAACAGCAGATGTTCAATGATCTGCAGACTGCTATATTCTCGATAGGAACTGCTGTGGATTCTACTCTGGCTGCAATAGGAGATGGTGCAGCAACCGTTAGTTATGTGACATCTGGCAAGATTACCACATTTGACATGGAACTCGATGCCACATATGGATTCGGAGAGTCTGATGGCAAGAGTGGCGTTTGGATGGTTTGCCCACAGGAAGCTCCGTCTTATGGAAATACAATTGTCTTCTCATACGAGGAGGATGCGTTCCAGGACATCTGGGGTAACCCTACCAAGGCCGTTGATCTTGTTACATTGTATGCTTATGATTATGTCTTTGCAGATGTCTTGGGAACATATAACTTTGTCGCTGTATCGGGTTTTGATCAGAAAGAAATCCTCGGATCTTTTGTGGTGGAGAAAAGTGACAAAGAGGAAAATGGCAATGTCATGATCACTTCATTCACATTCTCTGATAAGTGGGATCAGGAAGCTCCTATCTATGCTGATTTCACTCCAGAGGCAGGAACAATGGAAATCTATGGATTTCAGTGGATAGCATCTGCTGAAGCAGCAACACCTGATGATCCGTCTGATGATTATGATAGGGTGTTCTATACGTATGAGTATGAATGGCTTGTGCTTAACATGGTAGAGAAGGGAGTGCTTACGGATCCTAATGATATGTTTGGTGTACTTGCTGTAGCGGGTAATTCTCCATTGGGATGGAATGCTCTATATGCGGATTTCTATGCAGAAAAAGTAGGCGCCACCGAACCAGAGCCTGCGTCTGTAAGTTCCTCAGATCTGTATCCGGCTTCTTTTGAATTGCGAAGCAGATAAGAAACTTTCAAAGGGACGGGCGGTGAAACGCCCCTCCCTTTCCAATTAAACAATAACCAGAAAGTCATGAGACGCTATATCTTGATTGCATTGGCGTTGATCATATCCTTCGGCAGGATGTCCGCCCAGACAAGCGAGCCCACCACCACGTGGCCGTATCTATACCCTGATTTTCAGGCAGGAGAACTCAAGAAACATGCAGGAGCCCCTGTGTCGGGACTTTTCAATATTCACATCATGGAGAGCCGCCTTCATTTCATAGAAGGGGAACTCGTCCGCGAAGCCCTTGTGACTGAGGTCTTTTCCGTGAAGATCGGAAATGATTACTATGCCAATGTCGGAGGCCGCATGATGAAGGTGCTCGCCAAGTCGGACAACGGATTTATCGCAGAGGAGATGCTGGTGGATGTCGCCCGTCTCAACACCACAGGCGGCGCTTACGGCTCGTCTTCCAATTCCATCGCCACTCAGGCTCTCAGTTCCATAGAAGGAATCGGCGGCACAAGATCCAATATGAATCATATGGAACTCCGGAACTCCAAGAACGACGGCAGCATTCTTCCTGTCACCGTCAAGAGATATCTTGTCCTTCCGGGTCGCATCATCTATGCTGCAAAGAAGGATGTGATGCAGATTGACGGAATCGACAGGGATGCTCTCAATGCATTCCTGAAGGGAAACAAGATCAAGTTCAAGAATCCGCAGGACAATCTCAAGGTCCTGGACTTCATAGCAGAAAATCTAGGAAAGTAATGGAAAGATATATATCATTTGTGCTCATGGCCTTTCTGACCATCGGATGCGCCAAAGAACCTCTGCCTGAATCTGAGCAGGAGAAGCAGGAGGAAAAAGTCCAGGCGATAGTGCCGGGACAGGCTGTCGTGCAGTTCGATGATTCGATGATCGAACTCATTGAGTCGGATCTCCAGAACGGCAGTCTGATGACAAAGTCTTCTGAACTCAATTCCATGAAGGAGATGCTCGGCATCAGTTCCATGGAAAGGGTCTTTTCACATGGTGGCGAATTCGAAGCAAGACGAAGGGCTTTCGGACTTCATAGATGGTATAAGGTTACTTTCGATCCTGAGGTTCCTGTCACGAAGGCTTCTTCCGATCTGGGCTCTGTCCCTGGAATCGTGAGCGTTGAGCCGGTGAGGAACATCCGCCGCACTTCCACATTCAATGACCCGCGTCTCAAGTATCAGTGGCATTATATGAACGACGGCACGCTGGATGCCTCGCATAAGGCCGGAGCAGATGTAAATGTTAAGGCTGTATGGGAAAACTACACGACCGGAAGGCCTGAAGTGATTGTAGCTGTCGTCGACGGCGGAATCGACTACGAGCATGAGGATCTCAAGGCAAACTATCTAAAAGGTAAAAGTTTTGTTGACAAGCAGTCCAAGGTTGTTCCTCACTCTCATGGAACCCATGTGGCCGGAACTATTGCGGCTGTGAACAACAACGGAATCGGAGTCGCCGGACTTGCCGGAGGAGATGCCGCTGCCAAAGTTCCGGGAGTGAAACTTCTTTCATGCCAGATTTTCGCACCTAATCCTGACGATCCTCAGAAGGATTTCGGAGGCGATGGTGGTGATGCCATAGCGTGGGGAGCCGACAATGGTGCCGTCATTTCCCAGAACAGCTGGGGCTATGTCTATGAGACGGCAGAGGATGCGAAAAAGGCGAGTATTGAAGGGACTTCTCTGGCAGCAGCCATAGATTATTTCATAGCAAATGCGGGAAAGGATGCAAGCGGAAATCAGACAGGCCCGATGGCAGGAGGTATCGTGATCTTTGCAGCCGGAAACAGCGGCTGGCAGAATGACCCGATCTGTGAATACGACCCGGTCCTTGCAGTCGGGTCGATTGCTCCGAACTTCACGAGGGCTTCTTATTCCAATTATGGCGACTGGGTGGATATTGCAGCGCCTGGCGGATCGGCAGATTACGCTCAGGGAGAGGTTCTGAGCACTATTCCTGACAATGGATACGGATATATGCAAGGCACATCAATGGCTTGTCCTCACGTCTCCGGCGTGGCTGCTCTGGTGGTTTCTCATCACGGAGGCCCCGGCTTCACCCCGGCAAAACTAAGGGAAAAACTCATCAAGGGTGCGAATTCGTCCGTAATGTCCAAGAATGCCAAGATCGGTCCTCTCGTGGATGCGATGGGTGCCATGACATACGGAGGGAAGACTCCTCCGGTGAAGGTCGCTGAGGCAGTGGCTTCCGTCCTTTCCAATAATGTAAGTCTCACATGGAAGGTGACTTCCGACCCCGATGACAACAAGGCCTGGGGCTATAGGGTGATTGTTTCCAAGGATAAGGATGCTTTTGCTGCCCTGAATCCGGCATCTGTGCCGTCGGATATGATATATGTCGATGTGCTTACAGGCTCTCTGAAGGTCGGGGATGATATGATAGGAACAGTTCCTGAACTTGAATTCGAGACGGAATATCATGTGGCTGTTGCTGCCTTCGACTACAGACGTAACTATTCCGCACTGTCTCCGGTTTACACGGTGACAACGGAAGGCAATAACCCTCCTGAGGTGACGACCGGCTATGACGGTGACTTCAAGGTGAAATCTCATGAGGTTCTGGAAGTGACCTTTGTCATTGCCGATCCTGACGGACATAAGATCACATACGAATATACGTCAGGAAGCAGGGCGGATTCTCTGACTCCTTCGAATGACGGCAAGTGTGTCTTCACAGTGCAGGGAAACGCAGATGAACCAGGAAAATACAAGGCGCGCATCAAGGTGACAGACAGTTATGGACTGTCCAGCACTTATGATATTGAATACGAGATATTGGAGAACCATGCTCCTGTGATCGTCAGGGATATTGAGGATTTCCTCTTCGATCAGGAAGGCCTCAAGTTCTCTCTTGACATGTCGGACTATCTTGATGATCCGGACGGTGAGCAGCTTGCGTTCGAGATCGGGATGACCAACAAGGGCGTTCTTCATATCAATCAGGCAGAAAATGTCCTGCATGCAACGACTCTCATGTTCGGAATGACAGATGTGACCATTGTTGCCAAGGATTCCCGCGGCCTGACCTGCACACTGCCGTTCAAGGTGGTTGTCAAAGATCCGGAGAAGCCGCTGGAAGTCTATCCGAATCCTGTGATCGACTGGCTGAACATCAGCACTCTTGATGTGGAACCGACCAAGATAAGCATCATGTCATCGACAGGACGCACAGTTTATGAGGCTACAATGGACGTGGGTGCGGTCGAGCCTGCCAGGATAGACATGAGCCCGTTTGCTCCCGGAACATATACGCTTCATGTGTCGTTCTCCGGCAACGACTACATACGGACGATAGTGAAACTATGACCCCTGCCACATCATCCGGCTGACTCTCTTGGGTCATCCTGAGCGCAGGTCCTTTACTCCTAAGAAGAAAATGAAAAAGATACTGACATATATATTCTCCATCATGATGTCTCTGACTGCATCTGCCCAGGCCCTTCCGTTTGTGGCTGCGGACTTCTCTGCAGGCGCCCTTGCAAAGGCCGGGACATCTGCCACCGAGACATCTTCGACGGCCTTTTCCGCTTTCGGCAATGTCGCTGCCGTCCCTTATTCGGAACTCAAAGGCGACTTTGCGGCTGGCTACTCTTTGTGGCAGCCGTCGTCCGCAAAGACCAATGTTCTGGTTCTGGGAGGAGCGTACAGTATCAGACAGAAGATAGGTGTAGTCATGAGCGTCACTTACGGCATGCATCCGGGATATGAAATCTTCAGCGACCAAGGAACATCAAAGGGTACATTCAGCCCGTCAGATATGCAGATAAAAGCCGGCTTCTCCTGGCGTTTCCTTCCTTTCCTATCGGCAGGAGTAAGTCTGGGTTATGCTTCCAGCACACTCGCACAGGGCGTTTCATACGGCGCCTTTCTTGCCGATGTGTTCCTTATGTCGAAGTTCAGCGGTTTCAAGGTGGCTCTTGGAGTCTCGGACCTGGGAACAGCAGTGACATCGGCATCTGGACAGAAGTTTGCACTGCCATCCGCCCTGACGCTCGGATTGGGGCATGAAGCGATCTTCGCCCAGCGGCACGCTCTGGATGTTTCCGCTGAGGCGGACTATCATTTAGCCGGGGCTTTTGCAGTATCTGCCGGCGCCGCATATACATATGACGACATGGTTTCGGTAAAGGCCGGTTACAGATATGGCGGGAACAGCCCTGTCCCATCCTTTGCATCTGTCGGTCTCGGATGCCGGTTCTTCGGAGTAGACCTCGACCTCGCCTATGTCATCCCCACCGGTAAGTCCCCCATGGCGAACACGCTTGCCGTGACTCTGGGCTACTCATTCTGAAATCCATAATGCTCTCGACGGCATTCATTCCAAGCACCTTCTGGCTATTTACATAAATATTGACAACCGGCCGGTCCCTGCGAAGGAACCGGCCTCTAATGATGGTCGAGATGACGTGACTCGAACACGCGACCCCTACGTCCCGAACGTAGTGCGCTACCAACTGCGCTACATCTCGATTTTAAT
>CAZMNZ010000057.1:0-12996 GCA_964567765.1 uncultured Muribaculaceae bacterium | reverse complement strand
TCCTCGCAGGTGTTGAGGATGAGGTAAGCTCAGACCACCACACATACACTAAGCCAGAGGAGGTTGTTGACTTCGTGTCACGTACAGGCTGCGACTCTCTCGCTATCTCTATCGGAACTTCACACGGTGCATATAAGTTCACTCCAGAGCAGTGCACAGTTGACCCACAGACAGGTCTCCTTGTACCTCCAATGCTCGCTTTCGACGTTCTTGAGGGTGTGGAGAAGGAACTTCCAGGATTCCCGATCGTTCTCCACGGATCATCTTCAGTTCCACAGGACGAGGTTGCTACAATCAACAAGTACGGCGGTGCCCTCAAGGCAGCTATCGGTATTCCAGAGCCATGGCTCCGCAAGGCAGCTGAGTCAGCAGTCTGCAAGATCAACATCGACTCAGACTCACGTCTCGCAATGACAGCTGCAATCCGTGAGGTGTTCGCTAACAAGCCAGCAGAGTTCGACCCACGTAAGTACCTCGGTCCTGCTCGTGACAACATGAAGAAGCTTTACATCCACAAGATTGTAAACGTTCTCGGTTCAGACGGCAAGGCAGAGTAATTCAACTCTCACAGTATCACAGGCAGCCGACCCTTTGGGGTCGGCTGCTTTCTGTATCTGGCGGGTCCTATATGCGCTTTTCTCAAATCCTCAAAACAGGTGCTTTCGGAGGATTTAAGCCTGAATGCTTCTGTTCCCGGGCGGGTTATTTGCTGGCGATGAGATCCTGATAGTCTTCCATCGAGCGCTGGATCACGTCTTTGGCTACGTCGGGGCCGTAGATGCTGATGAACTGCATTCTGCTTGTGTGCTCGCCAGGTATGTCCTTATATGTGCTGAAGTAGTGAATCAGACGGCGGATGATGTCCACAGGAACCTGCTCGATGTCAGTCATCGATCCGTACACGGCGTCGCTCTTGAGGACCGCGATGATCTTGTCGTCCGCCTGGTTGTGGTCCAGAAGTCTGAGTCCTCCGATAGGACGGGCGTTCACGATCACGTCTCCGTGAGTCACATCCTTCTCGGTCAGCACGCAGATATCCAGCGGGTCACCGTCACCTTCCACGTCCAGACGCACCAGAGCCTTGTTGGTGAGTTCAGCCATCTTCGGGCCGCAATAGGTCTTCGGAAGGAATCCGTAGAGTGATGGAACGATATTCGAAAATTTCTGAGGACGGTCGAGGCAGAGGTAGCCTGATTCCTTGTCCACTTCGTATTTTACAGTGTCAGTCGGTACGATTTCAATGAAGGCCCTTACTTCATCCGGCACATTTTTGCCAAGGCTGATTCCATGCCATGGGTGGGCTTTATGAGCTTTATGATAATCCATCTGAATAGTTTTGAACACGCAAATTTAGAAAATATTTTTTATCTTTTCCCCAATAATCCTGGCAGAAATCCCCACCAGTTCCTCGCACGGCCTCTTCTTATAATATTCCGTAGTCCTGTCAGAAGGCTCAGGCGATTCCGCAGGCGCATTCTCCGACGAACCCATAGGCGCCAGTCCCAGCAGTTCCCTGCACACGATGGAACCGTTCAGAGCCTTGAACTCTCCCGCAACTTCCTGAACGAGAGCATAGTTCCTGGTCCGGTCCACCTTGACCGACGGATCGCATGCCGGAGCGATGAGCCCGGCCAGCATGACCATTCCGCTCACACTTCCGCACACTTCCCTCATGCGTCCCATCCCGCCTCCGAATCCGGAAGCCATGGCAGCCGCAGTGTCGTCATCCACCCCGAACAGGTCATTATACGCCAGAACAACCGCCTGACAGCAGTTATATCCCTCTTCCTTGAAGAGCCTCCTGGCCTTCGCAACCCTTTCTTCTATATCCATAATCATATTCTGCTTATCTTCAAGACATTCTTCAGATTGCGGATCTGCGAGGTGACCTTGTCGAGTTCCAGATTGCTCGGCACTGCGATCTTCATCGTGATTTCGTATGTCCCCTGACGGTCGTTCTCAGCCACATTGAACATCCTCAAAGAAGCACGGAATGAATTTACTATATCCATGATTTCATTGATCACGGACGGCTCCAGCGCCGCTGTCACGCGAAGTCCTGTCTGGAAGTTTCCGCTGCTCGGATTCGAACTCCATTTCACCTTCTGGATTCTGTACGGATACATATCCATGAGTCTGGCAGCGTTAGGGCACGACATACGGTGGATCTTGATTCCTTCAGTGCGCGTCACGAATCCGAACACATCGTCTCCGAAGACTGGATTGCAGCACTTTGCCATACGGTAGTCGATCCCGCGTACATTCTTGGCATCTATTACAAGTATGTCATCACTTCCTTTTTCCTGGACGACGGCCTTGACGGCCTTCTTCTCCTGTTCGGCCTGCTCCTGAACACCCTGGGTGATTTCCAGAATCATGTTCTTCACGTCGGCCACATCCAGTTCCTCCTTCCCGATGGCTGCATAGAACGCGTTCACGGTCTTGAACTGCAACTTCTTAAGCATTGCAGCCATTGTTTCGTCCTCCAGTTCCATCTTCCAGTTCTTCAGGCGCCTTCCCAGCAGTTCCTTGCCGTCGGCCGCCTTCTGGAATTCCGCCTCGCTGAGTTTCTGACGGATCTTGTTGCGCGCCTTGGTGGTCACCACTATGTTCAGCCAGTCTGACGAAGGCTTCTGATTCTTGCCGGACATGATTTCCACGATGTCTCCGGTCTTGAGTTTCTCTGTGATCCTGACAGCCTTGCCGTTGATCTTTCCTCCCGTGCATCTGATGCCGAGGTTGGTGTGGATGTCGAATGCAAAATCAAGTACGGTCGCTCCAGCAGGCAGTTTTCTCAGTTCTCCAGCCGGGGTGAATACGAAAATGTCCTTGGTAGGCAGTTCATGCACCTCGTCCTCATAATATGAAGCCATAGGGTCTCCCTCGGAACCCAACGGGCTTTCAAGAGCGCGCCTGACTGTCGTCAGCCATTTGTCAAGCGTGGCCTCATGACGGATCCCCTTGTATGACCAGTGCGATGCCAGTCCGCTTTCGGCCATGTCGTCCATCCTCTTTGTCCTGATCTGAACCTCCAGATAACTTCCCTCACGGTTCTTTACCGTGATGTGCAGCGATTCATAGCCGTTCGGCTTAGGGTTGGAAATCCAGTCACGCAGACGCTTGGTGTCGGATTCATACTCCTCTGTCACATAAGAGAATACCTTCCAGCAGAGGGCATGCTCCACAGCCCGGTCCTCCTCGCAGTCGATGATGAATCTGATCGCGAACACATCGAAGACGCCCTCGAAAGGCACCTTCTGCTTCTGCATCTTCTTATATATGGAAAGGGCGGTCTTGGTACGAACCTTCAGTTTATATCTGATTCCCTCATCTGAAAGTTTCTGCTTCAGCGGCTCGATGAACTGAGTCATGAGTTTCTGCCTGTCCCTTTCCGTACTCTTGAGTTTGTTGGTGATCGACCTGTACTGCTCCGGATCGGCATGGCGGAAATATATGTCCTCCAGTTCACTCTTTATATTATATAGTCCCAATTGATGAGCGAGGGGTATATACAGCATCATGGTCTCCAGCACCTTCCTTTCGCGGGAAGCCTTCGGAAACATGTCCAGAGAACGCATGACCTCCAGCCTGTCGGCAATCTTGAGGACAGTCACGCGCGGGTCACGTGAGTAGGAAACGATGAGTCTCTTGTAGTTCTCAGCCTCAAGCCTGGTGTCGCGCGGATTGATTGTGGAGATCTTGTTAAGACCGTCCACGATCGTATATACATCCTGCCCGAAACCGCTGATGTCTGTCTCCGGATGGAACCGCGACGCTTCATGAAGAAACACAGCCGCAATGCATTCAGCGGAGAGACCTATTTCCTCATCCGCAATGCGTGCGACAGCCACAGGGTGCTCGATGAAAGGATGTCCGTTGCTTCGGATATCTTCCTTAAGCGCCTCAGACGCAATCATATATGCCTTGCGGATCAGTTCCAAGCCGTCCGCATCAAATCTAGGGAAAAGTCCTTCTAACCGCTCCATGTCTGTCCGTTTTATAGTTCACAAACTACAAAGTTACAAAATAGTGATTGAAATATCACCTTACTGCCGGATACATTTCAAATCTTTCTTTCATGTTGCCGGCCGGAATTCGTCTTTGGCGCGCCCTTTGCCTTAGGCTATTTTGAATAATTAAAAATTAGTAGTGTATGAAACGAATCTTACTGACCTTAACGGTCTTCGTCGCAGGGCTTTCGGTGATTGCCCACGATATCAACGCACAGGACAACTCGCGTGCCGCGGCCCGGCAGGAGAGGATGGACAAGTGGCATCAGGAAATGGCTGAGTTCCGGGCAAAGTCCGAGCAGAACCGTGAACTGCGCGACCTTGCCGATTCTCTTGCAGGAGTACAGGCCTTTGCTGCCGTGCGTAATCAGGATTTCGTCCTCGAAGCAGACCAGGTGACCTTCAAGAACGGAATGACCACATTCGTCAACTCCAACACGACCTTCATCTCCGTAAAAGGAAAGAGGGCAGTTGTCCAGATCTCCCCAAGCAATTTCGCATCAGGCCCTAACGGACTCGGAGGAGTCACCGTGGACGGTATGATTACCAGTCAGCAGACAATGACAGACAAGAAAGGTCGCGTCACCTATTCTTTCAATGTCATGGGAGTCGGCATAAATGCACAGGTGGAGATATACATGGTTCAGGGAACAAACAACGCTTCCGCCACGATATATCCTAATTTCAATTCCAATACCGTCTGGCTTGAAGGAACAATTGTCCCTTATGAGAATTCAGACGTGATAGAAGGATCTTCATTATAGGAACGGACTTTAAAATATAAATGACATGAAAAAGATTTTATTTTTCTCAGCAATGGCTCTTCTGGCAGTCGCTTGCCACAAGGAGCCGTACCCACAGGACAATGACTCTGAATATCTGGTTTATACAGAGCCTGCAAAGGATGTGAACTTTGCCTCTTTCCAGACTTTTGACATCGCGGACAGCCTGCTTGTCATAGGTCAGAGCAGCAAGCCTCAATATTCTCAGTCCAATAACGCTCTGGCTCTTATTCAGGCCTACAGAACCAATATGGAGAAACTCGGATATATCTACACTCCGTCAAATCCGGATGCAGATCTCGGAATCCAGCTCACCTATGTGATCAAGACAGAGCGTTATGTCCAGTACTACAACGGTGACCCATACTGGTGGCTTGACTATCCGGGCTACTGGCCTTCAGGATACTGGGGCAACTGGACAGGATGGTACTACCCATATCCGGTGACCTACACCTACACGACCAATGCCCTCATCACCGACATGGTTGACCTTACACCTGCAAGGGATGGTGACACGAAACTCAAGATCGTATGGTCATGCTACATCGGAGGCCCTGCCGGCTACAGCGTACAGAATGATGTGGAACGCATGACGGAGTCCATAGATCAGGCTTTCGCTCAGTCTCCATATCTCTCCAGAACAGCTTCAAACAGATAAACAATAAAAGGAAAGCATTATGAAACGTATATTATATATATTGGCGGCGTCACTTGCACTCGTACTGTTTGCAGGACAGGCCAATGCCCAGATGGGAAAGAAGTATTATGTCAACGGCGGATGGCAGTTCAACGGAACTCCGGGCAACACCTTCGCTAAGAGCGCACAGGGCTATGGAGCCTATTTGGAGGGAGGTTATTATGTGACTCCGATGCTTGCGATCGGTGGATTCGCAAGTTTCAACACCAATGACGAGTACCATCCTGAGGAGACCTATACCTTCGAGGATAAGTCAGCCCTCACGACAGACCTCACACGATCCATCTATCAGGTTCCGTTCGGAAGCACTTTGAGGGTGAGGTTCCTGCGCGGAATGTTCCAGCCTTATGCCCAGGCAAAGATAGGAACTGAATATTCGACCCAGAGTATCTATATGTCCACTTTCGTGAGCCGTCAGGACAACTGGGGCTTCTACGTGTCGCCGGAAATAGGTCTGACATTCTTCCCGTTCGAGAAGACGGATTTCGGATTCCAGATTGCAGCGTACTACAGTTATGCTACCAACAGGAACAAGACATACGATCTAAATGGATTGAATAACCTCGGATTCAAGCTAGGTATCGCATTCTGATGTGAGAATCAGGCTTAAACAATTATCCCGGTCACTTGTGGTGGCCGGGATAATTTTACTTATCCTGATGTTCGTATATGGCAGACTGCGGAATCACTATGCAGTCGTTGAGTTCGGCAGGGATGATGATAGTTCCACTTCCGGCATCTGCTTGATGGCGGTGTTGAGTGAGCCGTACTGCTGCACCATGTCAAGCATCTTCTCATTATTTCCGATTAATTTTTAATTCATGTCCAAAACCCTTCAAAGTTACTCCAATTGTATGTTTTTTGGAAAAAAATTTCTTAATTTGTATGATGAAAAAATGTAGAATATGTCGAGAAGAAAGAACTCCCGCGGCAGAGGCCGTGGAAAAGGAAGAAAGGAAAGGAAGGTTTTCCCGCAGGTCGTGGGAAAGGTGCAGATGACCCGTGAAGGTTTTGCGTTCATAATAGTGGAAGGTGACGAGGACGATGTGTTTGTAAAGGCGTCAAAGACAAGAGGTGCCTTGAACGGAGATATGGTGCGGGTCAGCGTTACCCGCGAAAAGACTCTCCGTCAGCGCAGGGAAGGCGAGGTGGTGGAGATTCTGGAGCGCTCGCCAAGACCGTTCATCGGAATCCTTCATGTAGTGGGCGATCAGGCGTGGGTGCTCATGCAGAGCCGTTTCATGCCGTATGATATATCCATACCGTTCACAGTGTCGGACGCAAAGCGCTACCGCAGGCATAACGTCAAGGGGCAGTCGGCGGCCGATCCGAAGGACGAGACCGGATATCTGAAACCGCTGTCGGAAGATGTATATGCCATCCATAATGTATATGAAATGACCGAAGACGGTCAGGGACGTCAGGAACTGCGGGTCCGTTCGGGAATGAAGGTGGCGGCGGTGGTGGACGGATGGGAAAGGCATGAGGCCACCCCTCGCGGACACATCGTTGACGTGCTTGGAGAGCCTGGTGAGAATGACACCGAGATGCATGCCATCCTTGCAGAATTCGCCCTGCCTTATCGTTTCGAGCCGGAGGTGGCGAATGCGGCAGACAGCATTCCTGATCAGATAACTGCTGAGGACATCGCTCAGCGCAGGGATTTCAGAAATATACTCACATTCACGATTGACCCGACCGATGCGAAGGACTTCGATGACGCCCTTTCGTTCCGCGTCCTTGAGAACGGGAACTACGAGGTGGGAGTCCATATCGCGGACGTGACCCACTACGTTCTTCCGGGATCGGTGGTCGATGAGGAGGCACGCAGCCGCGGCACTTCCGTATATCTCGTTGACAGGACTGTTCCGATGCTTCCGGAGAAACTCTCCAACAAACTCTGCTCTCTCCGCCCGAATGAAGAGAAACTCACGTTCTCTGCTGTGTTTGAAATGACTCCGCTCGGACGCATTGCCGGCCAGTGGTTCGGCAAGACCGTGATCAATTCGGATTACAGATTCGATTACGACGGAGCCCAGAGGGTGATTGAGGCAGGTGCTGCCGGAGAGCATGAAGGGGTTCCGGAAGAGGTGAAGAATGCCGTTCTTGTCCTTCACGGACTTGCTTCAAAACTGAGGAAGAAGAGGTTTGCCAGCGGAGCCATCGGTTTTGAAAGACCTGAGATGAAGGTCGTTGTGGACGAGAAGGGACGTCCGGTGGATGTGTGTCAGAAGGTGTCCAAGGAGGCTAACTGGCTGATCGAGGAGTTTATGCTCCTTGCCAACAGGACAGTTGCTGAGTTTGTGGCCACAGGCTGCAAGGGAGTCGGCGAGGCTCCGGCAAAGGGTAGCAGAAAGCCGGCGAAGACCTTCGTCTATCGTGTGCACGACGAGCCTAACCAGGACAAGGTGGACAACCTGCGCAACTTCATAGGCAACTTCGGCTACAAGATGGGACCGACCACGAACGGCAAGGAGATATCCAAGGAACTCAACAGCCTTTTTGCCGCGGCTAAGGATACTCCTGAATATAATGCGATCGAACTCCTCTCTCTGAGGACTATGGCCAAGGCTCGCTATGACACCGAGAGTCTCGGACACTATGGCCTGGCATTCAAATATTACACTCATTTCACCTCGCCGATCAGGCGATACCCGGACATGCTGGTCCACAGGCTTTTGGCCTCATACCTCGAAGGAGGGGACTCTGCCCGCAAGGAGACCTACGACAAACTCTGCAAGTATGCTTCGGAAAGGGAAGTCGTGGCGGCTGAGGCCGAGCGCTCAAGCATCAAGTACAAACTTGTGGAGTTCATGCAGGACAAGGTCGGCTATGTCTTCGGAGGAAATGTGTCCGGTCTGACCGAGTGGGGGATGTATGTGGAGATCGAGCCTACAAAGATCGAGGGAATGGTGCCTCTGAGGGACATCAAGAGCGACTTCTTCGAGTTCGATGCAGACCATTACAGACTTGTCGGAAAGCGTAGCGGAGTCGTATATAATCTCGGTGACCCTGTCAGGATCCGCGTGAAGAAGACGAACCTGGAGCAGAAACTTCTTGATTATGAACTGATCGAGACTGGGGTTGAGGAAAGGATATATGACCGTATAGAATATGAAAGCGGTCGCGGAACCTCATTCATCAAGGGAGAGGACGGTTCCTTTGACAACGTGACAGTAGGCATCAATAAGGCAGCCCGCAAGGAAAAGGTGCGCAAGGCCATTCAGGAATCGAAACGTAAGTCCAGAAAGGCTTCCGGTAAGAAGAGGGCAGATGTCACCACTGACAAGGCAGCAGGCCGAAAACGTAAAGCATGATGGCTGTCGAGATAGAAAGAAAATTCCTTGTGAGGGGAGACTTCCTTGGTGATGTCTCCTCGTCTTCGCGTATAGTGCAGGGATACCTTGCGGCATCGCCTGTGGCGAGCGTAAGGGTGAGAGTGTACGGGGAGAAAGGATATATGACAGTCAAGGGCAAGCCGGGAGAGTCCGGCATGAGCCGATTTGAATGGGAAAAGGAAATACCTGTGGATGAGGCTCTTATGCTTCTGAAACTATGCAGAGGCGGAGTTATAGACAAGGTCCGTCATCTTGTCCCGTATGAAGGGCACGTCTTCGAGGTGGATGTCTTTCATGGAATGAATGAGGGACTGGTGGTGGCGGAAGTGGAACTCAAGTCCGAAGATGAGGACTTTGCAAGGCCGCACTGGCTGGGAGAGGAAGTCACCTCAGACATACGTTACCTCAATTCCATGCTCCTGAAGCATCCGTTTACAAAATGGTAATAACAACTAAACTATAATAATATGGCATTATTGAATAAGTCGAAAGGCTATGAGTGGAACTTCGAGAGCATCGGAGGGACTACTCGTGTGAAGATAACTTCAGGAGAGGATCTGAAGCATCTGGCAGAGCTCGATCCTAAGATGTGGACAGTGCTTTCCTGTCCGGTAAAGGGACTTGAAATCGATGAGAAGAGTCTTGCATATATGGATTGCGATGCTGACGGCAAACTCCGTGTGCAGGATGTCATCTGCACTTCAAAATGGGTGACCGGTGCGTTGAAGAACACTGATCTTCTTCTTGAGGGCAAGGATTCCATAGATATAGAGAATCTGAATCAGGAGGATGCCTGCGGAGGTAAACTTTATGCCGCAGCAAAGCAGATCCTGGTGAATCTCGGCAAGGAGGGAACCGTCATTTCTCTTGCTGACACGGCCGACAGTGCCGCCATCTTTGCAAAGACCCGTTTCAACGGAGACGGAGTCATCATTGAAGGCTCTGCCGATGAGGCCCAGGATAAGGCGGCCATCGCTGCAGCAGTTGCGGCAACAGGCGGAACTCTTGACCGCAGTGGAGTGCAGGGCGTGAATGCGGCTCAGATCGAGGACTTCTACAAGGCTCTGGCTGATTACGCCGCATGGCAGGCAGCGGCTGTGGAGGCTCCATACGGAGACCAGACAGACAAGGCTATAGAACTCTACAACGCCCTGGATGCAAAGGTGAAGGACTTCTTCGTGCGCTCGAAACTTGCTGCCTTCTCACCGGACAGCACCGGTTCGCTGGATGTCCAGACTGCACTTATCCAGTCCATCAGTGCAGAAAATCTGACAGGAAAGACTGCTGAAATCGCCGCCTATCCGATTGCTCGTGTGGATGGCAAGGCAGAGATAGACCTCGGTTCTCCTGTGAATCCGGCATGGGCTGCTCAGTTCGAGGCGCTGGTGAAGATCGCTGTGGATCCTGCTGCCAAGGTGCTGACAGAAGATGAGTGGAATGCAATAGGAGCGAAATTCGCGGCATATTCGGCATGGAAGGCCTCCAAGGCGGGTGCCTGTGTCGAGGCTCTCGGACTTGAGGCCGTGAAGGGATTCCTTGCGGCTGACAGGAAGGCTGCTCTCCTTGCTCTCGTGGCAGAGGATGCTGCTCTTTCAGAAGAGGCGGGCAACATCGAGATGGTGAACAGGTTCCTCTATGTCTTCCGTGATTTCTATAGACTCGTCAGGAACTTCGTGACCTTCCACGATTTCTATGACAAGAGCAAGGAGACTCAGGCAATCTTCCAGTCAGGAGTGCTTATGATCGACCAGAGATCCTGCCGTTTCTGTATGAATGTGGCTGACATGGGCAAGCACAACACCATGGCTCCTTCGAGCGGAATGTACCTCTTGTACTGCGACTGCACCACAAAGTCTGTTGCCGGAAAGATCTCTATAGTTGCTGCTGTCACTGTCGGTGATGTGGGTGACCTCATGGTCGGAAAGAATGCAATCTACTATGACAACAAGGGACTTGAGTGGGATGCGGTGATCACAAAGATCGTTGACAATCCTATCAGCATATCTCAGGCGTTCTGGTCACCGTATCGCAGAATGGCTGCCGCCGTGGAGAACCTCATCAACAAGAATGCAGCGGACAAGGATGCCAAGATGATGAAGGAGGCTACTGAAAAGATAAATGCGGCTCCTGCTGCGGCACCGGCTCCAGGCGCTGCTCCAGTGAAGCCGGCTGAGGCCGCTCCGTTCGATATAGGAAAGTTTGCCGGTATCTTTGCCGCCTTAGGTATGGCAGTCGGCATGATCGGTACGGCGCTGGCCAGCCTCGCAAAGGGAATCTTCGCCCTCAAGTGGTGGCAGGTGATCCTCGCTTTCGTGGGTGTCATGCTTGTGATCTCAGGCCCGGCTATGGTCATGGCGTGGCTCAAGCTCCGCAGACGCAATATCGCTCCGCTTCTTAACGCAAACGGCTGGGCGATAAACGCCTCGTCCAAGATCAGCATCATGTTCGGCGAGACTCTCACCGACATCGCGAAGTATCCTAAACTCAAACTCAAGGATCCGTATGCACGCAAGGGACTTGCACCTTGGAAGAAGTGGTGCATCTCGCTGGCTTCTCTCGTCGTGGTCCTGGCTGTTCTCTGGGTGCTGAACCTGTTCGCATGGGCGGGATTCAGGTCGCCGCTCCCACGCTACAACAGGACCGAGGTCGTTGAGGAGGTCGTGGTTGAGGAATGCGTTGAGGTCGTGGCTGACACGGTCGTGGTGCATTAAACTGCAAGTGCTTGATCGGATTGGGCACTGTGTCACGAAAAAGCAGAAACACGTCACGGTGGTCCTGAAAAAAGCCTTAAAAGGCCGAATTTCGGGACCACTGTGTCATTTATTAGCCAAAACTCGTCACAGTGATAAATGAAAAAAACGGGTGCTACACGATTTATGCAATTTCATGTAGCACCCGCTAAGGATGAGAATCTCTGATCGATATATGAGGGAGGTGATGCTGTTTTCAGACGGTTTCGCCGTTCAGGATGACGCGCTCGATGACAGGGGTCTGATGGCTGTACGGGATGAAGGCGAGGGATGGAACCGGCTTGGTCAGAATCAGGTTGGCCTTCTTGCCGACGGTTATGGAACCGAGGATGTCGCTCACTCCCATAGCGTATGCCGTGTTGATGGTGCAGGCGTTGAATGACTGTTCAGGAGTAAGACGCATCCTTATGCACCCCAGAGCCATGACGAATCTCATGTTTCCGCTCGGGCTCGAACCAGGGTTGTAGTCTGAGGCCAGGGCCACAGGAAGTCCGGCTTCGATATATCCTTTTGCGTTTCCGTATGGGATTCCGAGGAAGAATGAGCATCCCGGAAGCATGGTCGGCATAGTCCTGCTGCCTCTTAGTTCCTCGATCTCGGCGTCAGTCGTCTTTTCCAGATGATCCACGGAGAGTGCGTCGTGCTTCACTCCGACCTGCACTCCGCCGGAAACTTCCAGTTCGTTGGCATGGATCTTAGGTCTGATACCGTATCGCGCCGCTTCCGTCAGTATCCTGTCCGTCTCTTCCACAGTGAAGAACCCGGCATCACAAAATACATCCACGAAGTCTGCAAGTCCTTCTTCGGCAACCCTTGGCAGCATCTCGTTGCAGATCAGGTCCACATATTCGCTCTGACGGCCTTTGTATGCACGCCCCACAGCATGGGCTCCGAGGAAGTTAGCCTTTACGGTCAGAGGTGCGGTCTCCTTTATGCGTCTGATCACGCGAAGCATCTTGAGTTCGTCCTCGACAGTCAGCCCATATCCGCTCTTTATCTCGACGGCTCCGGTTCCCATTGCCATGATCTCCCTGATACGCACCATCGACTGCTCGTAGAGTTCGTCCTCAGATGTTTCATGAAGAAGGTCTGCCGAGTTGAGGATACCGCCGCCACGTGCAGCGATTTCTTCGTAGGAAAGGCCGGCGATCTTGTCCCTGAACTCTCCGTCACGGCATCCGGCATACACGATATGAGTGTGGCTGTCGCAGAACGCCGGCATCACCACTCCGCCCTTGGCGTTAGTATGTTCATCTACGTCATCATTCTTCGCGCTGCATTTGGTGAAGGTAGAGGTCTGCAAGACCGTGCTACCCCCCTGGCCGCAGGGGGAGGGACCCAAGCTTGCTTGGGAGGGGTTGTCTTGCAGACCTCTACCTTCACCAAACTCAACAATTACCCCATCCTCAATGACCAGAT
>CAZMNZ010000056.1:1364-13364 GCA_964567765.1 uncultured Muribaculaceae bacterium | reverse complement strand
AGACCGATCCATTCAAATTCAAGTACTATATAGCCATCAAGGACTCTCTGACGAGGATGGAGGTGCGCGACTCCCTCATCCAGGCCGGAGACACTCTCGAACTTCAGAAACTTGACTCCTTATATATAAAGGACTCGACAGAAGTCGCCGTCGCAAGATTCAACGCATGGTATGCTTCTCTGAGCAGAAAGGAAAGGAAGAAATATGACGCGGAACAGGCGCTTCCCGGACTTATTGCGGCAGCAAACCGCAAGATGGAGATCAAGGACAGCATCAGAGCGCGCAAGGACAGCATCATCGAGGCGACTCCGAGAATCCTTGAGACATTTGCCCTTCCTGACTCCATGAAGTATAAGAGGATAGTGACCTGGACAGTTGACCCAAGGTTCCAGAATCTGGACAATCTTCGCGAACAGGTGTCGGACACCTCGTTCAACTACAACTTCTACGACTATCCGTTCATGAAGGATGACATAAACGCTTCATGGCTCGGAGTGGCAGGTTCCCCTGTCCAGATGTACGATTATTTCAAGAGGGAGGAAGAGGACAATGCGGTGTTCTACACCCCATACAAGTCATGGTCGTTCAGTCATGAGACGCTTCCGCAGTTCAACACGAAGACCCCATATACCGAACTCTGCTATTGGGGCACGCTGTTCGCAAACCAGGATAAGGAAGAGGGCAACATCAAGATACTTACCACCCAGAACATTACACCGAAACTGAATATAATGCTTCATTACAACAGTTTCAAGGGCAACGGAATGCTCAGAAGGGAGGACACCGGAAACAGGACAGCCGCGGTTGCCACAAACTACATTGGCGAGAAATATCTCATGCATGCCGGATATATCTACAACAGGATCATGAGAAGCGAGAACGGTGGAGTGACCGAGACC
This sequence comes from uncultured Muribaculaceae bacterium, assembly GCA_964567765.1. Classification (GTDB taxonomy): domain Bacteria; phylum Bacteroidota; class Bacteroidia; order Bacteroidales; family UBA932; genus Cryptobacteroides. The sequence continues at coordinate 12,465 of CAZMNZ010000056.1, read as the reverse complement.
TCCTGGATCAGGGATACCACGGTCGATGCGCGTGAAATAGAGGTGAATCTGAAAGACGCCTCCAATCAACTCCGAAAGAACACCGTTTACCTGGACCAGACCTACAGAATCCCATTCACATTCCTTGACAAGGATGTAAGAGCCGAAAAGAAGAGGCAGAAGAGAGAGATGGAAGTGAGGGACAGCATCATGGCAAGCGGAGACTCCACAGCAATAGCCGCATACCTTGAAAAGGGAGAGACTTTTGCAAAACCGGGACGCGAGGAGGCTGCCGACACGCTCATAACCGACGTGACGACTGCATTCATAGGACACAGCAGCGAATATTCCGTATTCAGGAAGACATACACGGACAACATCACAGACGAGGCCGGCAAAGTCTTCTACCATGACAGGTTCTACCTCAACCCGACAAAGAGCATGGACTCGCTGAGGGTCATGCGTCTGGACAACAAGGTGTTCCTCAGGCTCCAGCCTTGGGCTGACGACGCCATCGTCTCAAAGATAGATGTGGGAATCGGAGACAAACTCGTCAACCACTATGCGTTCAGTCCGAAAAGTTACCTGACCGGGCCTGCCAATGTGATTCAGAACTCCGCCTATCTTTATGCAGGAGCAAACGGAAGGCACAGGAACTATTTCATCTGGAACGCTAAGGGTGACTATACATTCGCCGGACACGAAACAAACGACTTCGGAATCGAAGGCAACATAACAGCGAACTTCTACCCTTTCCGAAGGGATAGGAAGAGCCCGCTCACGATAGACGGTCATTTCGAGACAAATCTCAGGGAACCGGACTACTATGAGCAGCACCTGTACACGAACCACTTCAAGTGGGACAACGACTTCAGCAAGATATCCCGGACCAAGGTCGAGGCTGCGGTATCCGTACCTAAGTGGAAACTGGCCGCATCGTTCGGATATGCATTGCTGAACAACAACATATACTACGATACCCTCGGTATCGTCAGACAGAACACAAAACCGATGAGCGTCCTCACGGCAGAACTCCGGAAGGACTTCAAGTTAGGTCCGGTGCACCTGGACCACAAGGCCATGTTCCAGATGTCCTCGAACGAGGAGGTCATGCCGCTGCCGATGCTCGCACTCAATTTCAGGTACTACCTGCAGTTCGATGTCGTCAAGAACGTCATGAAGATGCAGATAGGAGCCAATGCTCTTTACACTACGAGATGGTATGCTCCCGCATACAACCCGGTTCTCGGAGTGTTTTACAACCAGACACAGGAAAAATTCGGAAACTGCCCTTATATAGATGTATTCGTGAACATCCAATGGAAGAGGGTGAGTCTGTTCGTCAAGGGAGTCAACATCAACATGGGATGGCCGAACAAGTCGGCAGACTACTTCACGGCAGACGGTTACATAGCCACACAGCGAGCTGTAAAACTGGGTATTTCCTGGCCGTTCTGGACCCTGCCGGGTAAGAACAAGTCAATTGGCACTTCAGGAGCCTCCGGGTCGGGAGGAAACAGAGGCGGCTCCGGTCTGTCTGGCGGCATGTCCGCCGGGGGTGGCAGACAGAGTGCCACAAATTTAAGATGATGAATTTCAGTGGTAAGAAAACAAGAAGATTAAGAAACGTAGTAGTGACATTGATGGTCATATGTATGACCCCCCTTTGTGAAAAGGGACGAATGCTTAGCGGAGCACATTCCGTCAACACACTTGCAGGCAGCGAACTTGTCTGCGCCATAGATCTCGGAAACGACATGTATGGCAACAACGGCCTGGAGACAGGCCTCAACTACGAACTGATGAGCAGACTTGCTCAGGACAACCACTGCAACATACGCATTGTTGCAGCAGGACGAAAAGACAACTATATCGACTCACTCCGTCAGGGAAAGGTGGACATCGTAATCACACGTGACGCCGCCTCCTTCGCAGACAGCGGAATATGCATTCTTCAGCCTGTCACACATAACTCTGTCTGGGTAACCGGCAGGAAAGACGAGGTGAGACAGTTTGACAGATGGATAAGCCATATCTCCGGCTCTGAGGAATTCTCGAATCTGGAAGCAAGGTTTTCAAAAACCTACAATCCGCACAGACTTGCTGAAAACGGAGCGAGAACAACCGTGATCAGCCCATATGACGGTCTTATCCGTAAATATGCGGCGACCCTTGGCTGGGACTGGAGGATGCTTGCATCCGTCCTGTATCAGGAATCCAGATTTGCGATAGGCTCAGCCTCATTCAGAGGGGCACAGGGCCTGATGCAGGTGATGCCGTCGACAGCGACATACTATAATATCGACAACCTCCTCGATCCTGAGCAGAATATAATAGCCGGAACAAAGCATTTGAGAAGGCTTCAGAATATGTTCAGGAAAGAAGGTCTTGAAGGAGAGGAACTCATAAAGTTCACCCTTGCGGCATATAATGCAGGAGAAGGCAGAATCATAGACTGCCGTAACCTCGCTGCAAGCCGTCAGATCGACAACACCGTATGGAATGAGGTCGTGAAGGTGATTCCGCTCATGAGGGAAGACTCGATCCTTGAGGAAGAATCTGTGAGACTTGGAAAGTTCCAGGGACATGAGACCATTGCATATGTGGACCATGTGTTCTCACATTATGATGCGTTCTGCACCATATGCCCTTCTATCTGACCCTGACCGTGTCTGCCGGATCGACTTTCGAGATGAACAGACAAGGGATCAGCAACAGCAGCATGATGACTGCAAACGAAACTATGTCCGCCGTCAGGATCAGCCCCAGATCCAGATGGACAGGGACAAAGGAAACGAAATAATTCTCAGGATTCAGTTTGAGAAGATGTGTGGATGACTGAACCGCACAGAAGATGATGGCCAGGGCATTGCCTATGGCCATTCCCTTTATCATAAGGACAGCAGAACTCGACAGGAAGACCTTTGCAATGGACCTGTCCGTCATTCCCAGTGTCTTCAACAGGCCAATGGTCGAAATGTTCTCAAAGAGCATTATGAGAAGTCCGGATATCATGTTGAAGCCGGCAACCACAGTCATCAGCAGAAGGATGAAAAGGACGTTGAAGTCCAGAAGATTCAGCCAGTCGAAGATCTGAGGATATCTCGACACCGATGATGAAGCCACGACTGTGGTTTCGTCCTCGGTAGTATAGGCATAGGCAAGATAGCCTGCCTCCTCGGCAAGTTCCCTGATCCTGTCCTCCTCCCGGCAATCATTCTCCAGCATGATTTCAATAGCGGAAACCTGATCTTCATTCCAGCCGTTAAGACGCTGAAGATCTGCAAGGGAAGCATAAACCACGAGTCCCGCCTCCGTCTCCACCATTGCGTCATATACGGAAACGACGTTGAACTGACGGGCACGCACCTTGTCACCGACAAAATATGTGAGCATCCTGTCACCTTCCCCTATACCGGCCTGCTCGGCCAGACGGGATGGTATGGCAACAGCAAGTTGCACCGAATCCGACTTTTCAAAAGGAAGTAATCCGTCAGGAAGTCCCTTGACAAGAATGCCATGAATGTCAGTCCCGTGCCTGACGATTCCTGCACGATAGATGACCGGCACCACTTCCGAAACTCCTTCCATCTGCCTGATGTGAGGGATATACGAGGCCTCCTTTTCGACAGGAGAGGTTGAATCCAGAAGGTTCATATTCAACGGCTGCAACTGTATGTCTCCGGACACGGACGAGATTCCGCTGCGGATCTCGTTTCTGAATCCGGAAGATACAGCCACAGCAATGATCATCACAAGGAAACTTATCGCGATCGAAGCCATCGCTATATTTCCCTTGAATCTCAGTCTGCGTGATATGAACAATGATGCATCCATTCTATTTCTTCTTGGTTTCCAGAACTTTCAGACGATGCTGTGCAGCAGCCCTTTCCTCTTCCGGCCCATGCTCGGCCAGCAGTGACAGATATTTCTTTTCAAGTTTCACATTACCCGTCTGTCTTGCCGCCACAGAACTGTTCTTGATCGCGATATAGTCGTGAGGCTTTTTCTTGAGCACTTTGGAATACACTTTCAGAGCCGCCTTGTAGTCCTTTTCTGCAATCATGTGATATGACCCGATGTTGTTCATGAACTCAACCTTGTCGGGATAGAGGGCAAGCATCTTTTCAGACAGAGTCCTGAATGCCTTCATGGAAGCCGGCGAGCCGATCGAGTAGAAACTGAAGCAGTATTCCTGCATGGCATCTGTAAAGAAGGCATCGTCAACCTTCTCAAGTTCATACACCCATTGTCTTCCGTCTCTCCTGAAATTCACATCGGCCAGATCCATCAGATATGCCAGAGCCATGTCAGGGCTGTCCTTTTCGTATGCTATATAGGCATTTGCCTTGACGCAGCGGAAGTCCAGCCTGTCCGGATGATGAGATATGGCCGTGTCTATCGTCCTGATCGCCTGGCCATAAAGTTCGTCATCAAAGTCGTTCACCTGATAATAGTGCGCATCATTGCCAAGACTGTCCTTGAGTGACAGAAGCGGCTCCATTCCCAGAAATTTCTTATCCGGCCTCACAACGACAGATGTATTCTGGGCCTTGGTGAACAGGAATCGGAAACGGGCAAAAAGCATCTTCGCATTTGTGGAATCCACCTCTGCCCATTTGTCAAGCACCGTCTCCACTCCCACTCCGGCAGGACCGAACTGGGAGACAAGCAGGTCATAGCGCTGTTCAAGACGCTCTGAAGTCTGTGCCGACAGGCTCACCGTCCATAAGGCGGCGAGCAGAATAATAAATCGTCTCATATATTCATTCTGATTCTACGGCTCTGAGGGTGCAGACTGTTGCATCTGTTGCCAAGGTTCTTGACGAATCCCAAGGGCAGTCCCTCATGCCTGATCAATACATATCCTTTTTCAGTTCCCGCTGGAAGCGTTATTGCATCCCTGTGCAGATAGGCAAGAGCCGTCTGCCTGTCAACCTCCACCGGGAGGAAGGCCTCTTCATTCAGAAGAAGCGACAAAGCAAGGTCTGCATCTGGGACAAGAATGCTTCCCTTGACCGTTCCCACAGCACATCCAGCCGCAATAATATGCAGGTTCTGCTCCAAGGTTGCCACACATGATGCCAGTCCGGAAGGAACCGCAGTAAGAGTGTCACCCTTGATCCTGAAATGCACCTGCCTGTTCAGAAGATCCCCGGCACCCTTCGGGACAGCCACGTCCTTGCCGCCTTTGCCCGGACGGCTCTGACGAGGCTTCACCTCAACATATTCTGCCTCGGAAGTCTTTCTCAGGGCGCTGCAATACTGGCCCTCTCCCTTTACAAAACCGGGGACAAGGCTATATCCGAGCGGTGTCTTCAGGACTCCGTCGAATCCACCGGCAAGATCCTCCTTCAACAGGCATTCCGCACCGAGTTCTCCGGATATCCACTCCACATTGCCGTCATTTTCATGAACATTGAACGTGCAGGTGGAATAGATGAACAGACCGCCAGCGGCAAGCGACGGCCAGACATCGGCCACAATTCTCCTCTGCCGGGCCTCGCATAAGGCGACATTGTCCTCGGACCACTGGTTCTGAGCCTCCTCGTCCTTTCGGAACATACCTTCTCCCGAACATGGGACATCAGCGACTATCACATCAAAGAAGCCTGTCAGTCCAGAGAATGCGCGGGGGTCGTCGGAAGTCACCACCACATTAGGGTCACCCCACAGGGCGACATTGTCTGCCAGAATCCCCGCCCTCTGCTTCATGACCTCGTTGGACACGAGCAGGAAGCCATCCCCGAACATCTCCCTCAGAGATGCCGCCAGATCGGTGGTCTTTCCTCCCGGCGCAGCACAAAGGTCAAGCACCCTCACCGGACGGTCTGCCGGGAATTTTCTGTCCGCCATCAGTGTTCTGAACACATGTCCCACAAACATGGATGACGAATCCTGAACATAATATGCCCCGCCGTGGAAATGGGGGTCCAGAGTGAAGGAAGGACGTTCCGGGAGTATGCGTCCGTGTCTGCACCATGCCACCCCGCTGCCTTGGGGCGCCGTCCCTTTCTTGAAGGGATTCACCCTGACGGCAACGGAAGCAGGCTCATCAAATGCAGAAAAAGCGACAAGGGCATTCTTGCTCCCTATCGCCTCTTCCAGATATCTTCTGAAACTGTCCTTTATCATAATTTGGAAAGATCGACTCCCTCCGGCACACGTCCCTCGGAAACATCGACCAGCGAATCCACAACCTTGTCCAGCGCTCCCTGGATCTTCGAGCCCAGAAGAGTCTTCATCATGAAGTTCAGATCGGCATCCAGTTCGATCTGAAAATCGGTCTTGTACGGGTCTGCCGCCGGATTGAAATGCATCTGGAGAGCAAACTTGAAAGGTGCTCCGTCATCTGCAAAGGCAATCCTGGAATACGGGACCCTGTCAATAACCTTGACTCCGATGTTGAATCCCTGCACCGACGCATGGATCGAATCGTAATCAGCAGTCACATCAGCCTTCTTCTCTTCCGGCAGGAACTGGATGAGGTTGCGCATGTCCACGAAGGCCATATACAGTTCATACGGCGCCTTCGAAACCACCGCCCTCTTGCTCTTGTAGTTCACCATGCGGCTATTTCCCCCAGATTGAAGGTGAGACTCTCCACTCCTTCAGGACTGCGATCTCTGACTCCTTCACATATCCGGTCTCATGAGCGACCTCGATGAGGGTGTCATAGTTCGAGAGTGTGGTAAGTTCCACATTCGCGTCCTCGAAGGCCTTGCGCGCCTGATTGAAGTTGTATGAGAAGATTGCCACCATTCCCATCACATCCGCACCGGCATTTACGAGAGCGTTCTTTGCAGCAAGGCTGCTCATTCCTGTCGAAATGAGGTCCTCCACGATAACCACCTTGGAACCGGCCTCAAGGATACCCTCGATCTGAGAGCCTGTGCCATGATCCTTCGGCTTAGGCCTTACATAGCAGAAAGGCTTTCCGAGCATATGAGCAACGAGATATCCGTGCGCGATCGCGCCGGTAGCGACTCCTGCGATGACCTCTACGTCCGGATACTGCTTCAGGATGATGTCCGCCATCCATCTGCACACCTTCTCGCGGATTTCAGGATAGGAAAGAATCCTGCGGTTGTCACAATATATAGGTGAATTCCAGCCGGATGCCCATGTGAACGGCGTCTCCGGTCTTAACATTACGGCCTTTATGTCCATGAGGGACTTGGCCACAGCTTTCTCAACAGATTCCATATCTTTAAAAATTTTCAAAGCGGTTTTCACTTTCAGGCAGTTTGCCTATCTTTGCAACGGTTCTGCACAGGCAGAAACACATATCGTGCAAATATAACCAAAACTATTCAAAAATGCACAAGATATATTTCGAAAAGAGAGCCATTATAATATGTGAGCCTGACGACCAGGCTCTGTCGGATCCGAATGCCATACTTTTCCGTCCAGGAGAGAGCATAGACTTTCACACCCTTGTCGGCATGATGGAAACTTCAGACTCACTTCACCGCATATGCATACCTTCGGATGACGTAGAGCGCACATACGGACAGATCTGTTCGGAATTCCTGGAAGTGAATGCCGGCGGAGGGCTGGTCTCAAACCGCCGCGGGGACTATCTCCTGATCTGCAGAAACGGCCTCTGGGACCTCCCGAAGGGACATCAGGATCCGGGAGAAGACATCGAGGCCACGGCTCTGAGGGAAGTCCGGGAGGAGACCGGGATCGACGACCTCGTGCTTCGGAGCCTTATCTGCGTGACCGACCACTGCTACAAGAGAAACGGCATCTGGCACCTGAAGCACACCTGGTGGTATGACATGCTCTACACCGATCCGACAGACCTCACTCCCCAGCGTGAGGAGGATATCGCAAAGGCCGCATGGGTAGCAAAATCGAGCCTTCCTCCATTCCTGACCAACACCTATCCGTCAATACAGGAAGTCTTCCGTGAGGCGAAAGTGTGATTTTTTCAAAAAAATCACTCCCGATTGAAACAAAAGTCTGGAAAAACCGTATAATGTTATGTATGTTGCAGTATATAACAAGAGGTAACTATATATTTATGAAACTTTCACAATTCCAGTTCAATCTCCCTGCTGACAGAATCGCCTCAGAGCCACCAAGATGGCGCGACGAGTGCAAACTCATGGTTCTCGACAGAAAGACAGGAGAGATCGAGCACAAACTGTTCAAGGACATCCTTGACTATTTCGGCAAAGGGGACACATTCGTCCTGAACGACACAAAGGTATTTCCTGCAAGACTTTACGGAAACAAGGAGAAGACAGGTGCGGACATCGAGGTGTTCCTTCTGAGGGAACTCAACCGCGAGCAGAGGCTCTGGGACGTCATCGTCGATCCTGCAAGAAAGATCCGTATCGGAAACAAACTCTATTTCGGTGACGACGACAGTCTCGTGGCAGAGGTCATCGACAACACCACATCAAGAGGACGTACACTCCGTTTCCTCTACGACGGAAGCTATGAGGACTTCAAGGAGACCCTGTTCGGACTCGGCCAGACTCCGGTTCCTGACTGGGTGAAGAAGGAGGTGACTCCTGAGGACGCAGAGAACTACCAGACCATCTTCGCTCAGCACGAAGGTGCGGTGTCGGCACCAGCTGCCGGTCTGCATTTCAGCCGCGAACTCTTCAACAGAATGATCCTCAAGGACATCAACAAGGCGTTCATCACCCTTCACATGGGTATCGGACACTTCCGCGAAGTCGATGTTGAGGACCTCTCGAAGCACAAGATGGACTCGGAAAGGCTCATAATCACTCCTGAGACGGCTGACCTCATCAACAGGACAAAGAAGTCAGGCCACAAGGTTCTTGCCGTGGGAATCACCACAATCAGAGGCCTTGAGACCTACACCACCACAAACGACGAGGTTAACGCATACGACGGATGGACCAACAAGTTCATCTTCCCGCCATACAGGTTTGCCATCCCTACCGCCATCGTCTCGAACTTCCATCGTCCGGGCTCGACCATGCTCATGTCGGTAGCGGCATTCGGTGGTTACGAGAACGTAATGAAGGCTTATAAGACAGCCCTGGAAATGGACTACAAGTTCGGTCCGTATGGCGACGCCCTCCTGATCATCTGATGATTTTCGTCACATTTTTCCTGTGACGAACGAAATTTTGAATAAAAAAGATTCAAAGATTTTAAAAAAGAGAAAAATCTTGAATAAAAAAAAGAAAAATCGGCCTGCGGAGTGCATCTGAAGGCCGGTTTTCCTTTTACTTTTGCCTTCATGGAGATCACACATGAAAAGGCATGCCTCTGCGCACTCAACAGAATTTTCGGCTTCGAGCCCAAGATCGCACTGGCTCTGATATCACACCTCGGAAGCGCAGCCGGGGTCTTTGAACTTAAAACGGAAGAGATAAGCCGGTTGCTGGGGCCGCACTCAAAACATGGCGGCAGCATTTCCGGCAGAGCCCTCGACCAGGCCTATGCGGAACTGGAATCTCTTTCCGGCAAGGGAATCAGTTTCTGCGGATGGAGCGAGGAGTCATATCCCCCGCTTCTGAAAGAATGCGAAGACGCCCCCGCCGGGCTGTATGTGCGCTGCAGCGGTGACCCCGGAAAACTTTGGCTGAGGCGGAGGTTCATCGCCGTCGTCGGCACCAGGGACATATCCCCATATGGCAGGGAATGGTGTGAAAAACTGGTCAGGCGGCTTTCCGAAGTGCCCATAAAAGACAGACCTGTGATCGTCAGCGGCCTTGCCCTGGGCACCGACATATGCGCCCACCGCACCGCCCTGGCCTGCGGACTGCCGACAGTAGCGGTCATGGCAACAGGGCCGGATGACGTTTACCCTTCACGCCACAGGGGTGCAGCCGCCGACATATGCAGGTCGGAGGGCTCAGCTCTAGTGACCGACTACCCTCCCGGAACCGCCCCGCTTGCCATACATTTCCTGCGCCGCAACCGCATCATTGCAGGTCTGTCGGAAGCCACTGTCCTGATCGAATCCAAGATCAAGGGCGGAGGAATGATGACCGCACGCCTGGCAGATTCATATAACCGTGAGGTGTTCGCCCTTCCAGGGCGGATTGACGACCTGCGCTCACAAGGATGCAACTATCTGATACGCAGCAAGAAGGCAATAGCGATTTCCTCTATCGACGATTTTCTGAAAGAACTCGGTATCTCACGCAGGGCAGGCGGAGCAGGACGGGAATCTGACGAGCAAAGGCTGAAAAGCCTCTATGCCGGAACCGCGACGGAAGACTGGATCTCCACAATGAGCAGAATCCTGCTGGCCATCCGCAACGAGAAGGGCATAACAGTCGAGGAGGTGGCCGGTGCCCTCGGCCTCGAATACAGCACGACCGCGCAGATCATCAACCTGCTGGAAACCGACGGGCTCATCATCACCGACCTTCTGCAGAGATGTTTCATAAACTTGAATTACAGGCCGTAAAAACCATATGAATGTTCCGATAAATTGCGTATATTTGCGGGATATGCAACATTCGGATATGGAATTCACAGACACACACGCCCATCTCTATGACGAAGCCTTTGCGGACGAAGAGGATGAGGCGGTGGCTCGCGCTGCGGAAGCAGGGGTGACAAAAATAATATTCCCGGACATTGACTCTCAGAGCAGAGACGCCATGTTCTCCTTTGCAGAGAGGCATCCGGGAGTCATATTCCCTTGCCTTGGACTGCATCCCACATCCGTCGATGCAGGCTGGCAGGAGGAGATGTCGCGGATGGAGGCATATATGTCGCGGAAGATATGGGCCATCGGAGAGATCGGAATGGACTGCTACTGGTCCAGGGAATTCGTCAAGGAGCAGCAGGAGGTCATGAGGATTCAGTTAGAGATGGCTTCCAGAGCGGGACTTCCGGTAATCATACACTCCCGTGAATCCACAGAACTCATAATCAACATCCTGAAAGAGTGCCGCCACCTCGGTCTCAGAGGAGTCTTCCATGCATTCAGCGGAAGTTTCGAGACATTCCGTGAACTGCAGGGACTCGGCGACTGGTACATAGGCATAGGCGGAGTGCTCACCTACAGGAAGGCCTCCATTGCAGAAACAGTCCGGAGGATACCCCTCGACAGGATATTGCTTGAGACGGACTCGCCATACCTGACTCCTGTCCCGTTCAGGGGCAAGAGAAACGA
>CAZMNZ010000056.1:0-1264 GCA_964567765.1 uncultured Muribaculaceae bacterium | reverse complement strand
CCTCTGATCGACTCCTCAGATGTGGAGCCGTCGCTATGGATCTCGCTGACAAAACTCATCGAGTCCAGATATGACGATTACGACGGATTCGTGATTCTGCACGGCACGGACACCATGGCATATTCCGCCTCGGTATTGAGTTTCATGCTTGAAGGACTCACCAAACCTGTCATCTTCACCGGAAGCCAGCTTCCTATCGGCGTGCCAAGGACGGACGGTAAGGAAAACCTCATATCATCTGTCGAAATCGCAGCCGCAAAGGGCAATGACGGCCATGCAGTCGTGCCGGAAGTGTGCATATTCTTTGACAACGTGCTGATCCGCGGAAACAGGTCGACGAAGATAAACTCAGACAATTTCAGGGCTTTCAGATCGGAGAATCTCGCTCCTCTGGCAGAAGCCGGAATAAACATAAGATACAACAGCAGTCTCATCCGCAAACCTGATTCCTGGGATCTGACTCCGACTTTCCACAAACACCTTGACACCAGGGTCTCAATCCTCAAGATGCACCCTGGAATCACACCAGACGTAGTCAAGCACATTCTATGCAGCCCTGAAACCAGAGCCGTCATCATCGAGACATACGGAGCCGGGAATGCGCCATCGAAAGAATGGTTCCTGTCCATCGTCAAGGAAACGGTGGCAATGGGAAAAATCCTCATTAACATCACACAATGCATCGCCGGAAGCGTGAATATGGACATCTATGCCACCGGCAAGACCCTCAAGGATGCCGGCGTACTCAACGGATATGACAGCACGACCGAGGCTGCGCTCGGAAAGCTTTTCTACCTGATGGGGCTTTTCCAGGACAACATGCTCGTGAAGTCGATGATGGAGCTGGACCTGAGGGGTGAAATATCAAAATAATTATTGCTGATTGAAAATTAATTGCTAAATTGCACCGATTTTAGTGCGGCATAGCGTGCCGGATTTTTGAAAAAAGATATTAACTAATACAAAATCAATAACTTTAATTAATCAAAACACACAAAAACAATTATGAAAAAAATTTTCATGTTTTTGGCAGTTATGGGCGTAATGGCCTTTTCTGCACAGAATGCAGCAGCTCAGGATGCAGTTGCTGACACAACAGCGACTGAAGTAGCGGCTCCAGCTGCTGAGACTCTCGACGGACCTGAGGAAGTGCCTATGCACCAGGCCCTCAAGACCAAGTTCATCGAAGGTGGTGCAGGCTTCATGGCACTCGTTATCGCCTGCCTTATCCTCGGTCTCGCTCTCTGTATCGAGCGTATCCTTT
>CAZMNZ010000055.1:0-13379 GCA_964567765.1 uncultured Muribaculaceae bacterium | reverse complement strand
TGCCGGGACTTCTTAACAAGATCTTCCTGCCGTTCATCGTAATCCTGCCGGATTGCCTTCTCGGATGGATATACCGAAAAGCGAAACCATATCTGATGAAAGTCTGACCTTGCGGTTAGGAAATTGAAGAGGAATACTTATATTTGTAAGTTTTATGGGATGCCGGCAAGCCGGCAGAAAGAATTTTATAGATGGAAAAGATAGATTGTCTGATAGTTGGCGGTGGCCCAGCGGGCTATACGGCAGCGATTTACGCTTCCAGAGCAAACCTCGCACCTGTACTTTATGAGGGAGTGCAGCCGGGAGGTCAGTTGACCACCACAACGGATATAGAAAATTATCCTGGATTCGAGAACGGAATCTCAGGGCAGCAGCTCGTGGACTCCATGAAGGCTCAGGCGATACGGTTGGGAACCGACATGCGTCAGGGAGCGGTGACTTCTGCGGATCTATCGGGCAGACCGTTCAGAATCGTCATCAACGGTGAGCATGAGATAGAGGCAAAGACCCTTATCATCGCGACAGGTGCGACGGCCAAGTATCTCGGCCTTCCGTCGGAGGACAAATACAGGGGACTCGGCGTGTCTGCCTGCGCGACCTGTGACGGTTTCTTCTACAGAAAGAAGACGGTTGCCGTGGTCGGTGGCGGTGACACGGCCTGCGAGGAGGCGACATACCTTGCAGGTCTTTGCAAGAAGGTCTATATGATCGTCCGCAGGGATGTGCTCAGGGCCTCTGAGGCTATGCAGGACAGGGTGAAGAATACGGAAAACATAGAGGTCCTCTGGAACTGCAATACTCAGGAGATTCTCGGAGATGAGTACGGCGTAACCGGAGCAAGGCTTGTCAGAAAGGATGGCGAGGTTTTTGATATAGCGGTGGACGGATTTTTCCTGGCCATCGGTCACCATCCTAATTCAGACCTGTTCAGAGAGTGGGTTGCAGTGGACAACGAAGGTTATATAATCACTGATGGAAAGACTTCCAGGACTAATGTCGAGGGCGTCTTCGCCGCTGGTGATGTTCAGGATCCGCACTACAGACAGGCTATCACGGCTGCCGCTTCGGGATGTCGAGCAGCTCTTGATGCTGAAAGATTTCTTAAAATGCAGTAAAATAAGATGAAGTTCAGAAACCTTATTCTTGTCCTCGTCGCAGTGGCGGCGTTGTGCTCCTGCAAGTCTCAGTATGAGATTCTGCTGAACAGCAATGATGCAGATGCGAAATATGAGGGCGCGTTCCAGTATTACAATGACGGCAAGTATTCCAAGGCTGCATCGCTTTTCGAATCGTTGAGCGTGCTGACCAACGGAACGGAGCGTGACGACACAGTGAGATATTACTGGGGCTTGAGTAACTATAAATATAAGGATTACTATACGGCAGAGACCAATTTCTCCCAGTTTATAGAAAGTTATCCGCGCAGCCCGTTCACCTCTGACGCGAGATATCTCCGTCTGGATTGTCTCTACCGTTCGACTCTGCGTTGGGAACTGGATCAGGCTCCGACCTACAAGACGATAAGTGCAATATCTGAATATATCCTGGAATTCCCTGATAACGAGCATATGCAGGAGTGCAAGGATATGCTGGATGACCTCAATCAAAGACTGGACAAGAAGGCTTATGAGGCGGCTAAACTGTATTACAAGATGGAGGACTACCTCGCGTCGAGAGTGGCTTTCAGAAATGTCTTGAAGGATGATGCTGAAAACATCTACAGGGAGGATATCCTTTATTATATAGCGATGTCTTCATATAAATATGCTCATCTGAGTATCCCGTCCAAGCAGAAGGAAAGATATCTCACATTTGTGGATGACTATTTCAATTTTGTCGGTGAGATTCCGGACTCCAAGTATAGAAAGGAACTTGACGTGATTTACAGAAAGGCGCAGAAGGCACTTGGAAAAGAGGCGGTAGAGACAGAAGACTCATTCTTGTCCGAGAAGGATTTTGCAAAGGAAAGGAAGAAATTGCAGAAAGAAACGGCAAAGGCTGCAAAAAAATGAAACCCTCGTTGAAACCAGGGGTATAATTAAATGAAGGGAGTTCTTTTCCCGACATGAATTACAGGATATAATTAAAGAATTCAAATTGATATGGCAAACAAGAAGACACCGACAAACACACAGACAAGAAACCTTAACGAACTCGCTGAGCCTACTGGAAACATCTATGAGACAGTGGTTGTGCTGGCTAAGAGAGCAAATCAGATAGCAATCGCAGAGAAGAAGGAACTCACAAGAAAACTTGAGGATTTCAAGAACGACCGTGACACGATGGAAGAGGTTTTCGAGAACCGCGAGCAGATCGAGATCTCAAAGTATTATGAAAGACAGCCGAAGCCAAGTCTCGTGGCAATCGAGGAGTTCAAGGACGGCGAGGTGTCTTACAGAATGGCAAAGCAGGACGAGTAGAACGTCAATGTCATGCTGAATCGGCTCCAAGTCAGGAATTATATATTGATTGACTCTCTGGAAATAGATTTTCCGGAGGGTCTGATCATTATTACGGGACAGACCGGAGCAGGAAAGTCGATTCTGCTGGGAGCCTTGTCGCTCGTGACAGGATCCAAGGCTGATGCATCGATGGTCGCTGAGGGTGCAGACAACTGTGTTGTCGAGGCTGAGTTTGAAATGGGTGCCGAAGACGGTAATCTCAGGGAACTTCTTGAAGAGAACGAGGTCGAGTGGGAGGACGGACATCTTATCATCAGAAGGGTGGTCAACCGCTCAGGACGTTCCAGGGCTTTCATCAATGACAGCCCTGTGCCGGTTCAGGCGCTTCAGGACATAGCATCACGTCTTGTTGACGTACATTCTCAACACCAGACACTTCTCCTGTCTGATAAGCAGTTCCAGATGAGTACTCTTGATCATTTTGCCGGAAACACCCGGTTGCGTGAACAATGTGCGTATCTGTGGCGCAGTCAGGTGGCTCTCAAGTCTGAACTGACCTCACTTGAAGACAGGATTGCCCGTCTTGCGAGAGAAAAGGATTATAATGAAGCACAGTTCAGGCAACTGGATGCCGCTTCCCTGAGGGATGGGGAACTCGCTGAACTGGAAGAGGAGCAGAAGCAACTTGCAAATGCCGAGGAGATAAAGACAGGTCTTTCTGCAGTGGAGGCTCTGTTTGAGTCGTCTTTTTCGGATGACAGGATTTCGTTGGACTCATCCTTGAAGGAAGCGGGACGTCATCTGTCAAAGGTGGGACGTTTTGTTCCCGCAGCCTCAGAGTTGTCAGAGCGGATAGAGTCCTGTCGTCGTGAACTTGACGATGTCCTCTCTGAAGTATCTCAGATAAATTCAAAAGTCGACATGTCGGAATCACGCCTTGAAGAGGTTGAAGGCAGGATGTCGATGATATACAGCCTTTTCCAGAAACACGGCTGTACCAGTGAGGCAGAACTGATTGCCCTGCGTGATCGGCTGTCTGAGGCGTTGTTCGACTCCACCAGGCTTGAAGAAAGACGTGAGGAGATACTGGGCAGTTTGAAGTCTCTGGCTGTTGAACTGGAAGATGTGGCTTCCAGACTCACATCTTCAAGAAAAGAGGCCGCCGTGAGATTTGCCGACAGCATTCAGGAGTCCATCCGTGGCCTGGAGCTTCCATATGCGGTCTTTGAAGTGGAGATTCTTCCCGCGCCGATGTCTGCCAATGGCGCTGATCAGATTCAGTTCCGTTTCTCTTCCACCGGACGGAATGCAGTCGATGTGGCCAAATGCGCTTCAGGAGGAGAGATGTCACGTATAATGTTGGCACTTAAGGCGATGAGGGCAAAGTATACAAAGATGCCTACCATGATTTTCGATGAGATAGATACAGGCGTATCAGGAAGCGTCGCTGACAAGATGGGAACAATGATCTGTTCTATGGGCGCATATATGCAGGTCTTCGCCATCACTCATCTTCCGCAGGTGGCTGCCAAAGGATCTGCGCATTATCTTGTTTCCAAGGATATAGATCCCGCTGTGTCAAAGGCAGTATCGACAATAAAAAGACTCTCTGACGATCAGAGAGTCCTTGAACTTGCCCGAATGCTCAGCGGTTCTGTCCTGACGGATGCCGCTATTGCAAATGCTGAGTCGCTTCTTCGGAGCTAGCGGCAGGCAGCAGTGTCACTGACCAGTTCTTGTCGTATATTATTCTGCGGACTCCCGTGTTCATATATCCTCCTGTGCCTTGCTTGATGCACCTGAATGTGCTCTGCAGCATTGCCCTTTCAGATTCTTCCAGTTTTTCTGGCCATCTCTTGCCGTATTTGTTGCACAAACTGATGAAGTAATATGCAACATCATATCCCTGGAATGCAAACTGTGTCGGCTCGGTGTTATACAGCGCCCTGTATTTCAAAAGGAAATCCTTTACGGCCTCTTCTTCATAATCGATATAATATGAAAGGCTTACGTGCATTGCAGTCTTGTGGAAATGGTCAACCTCGATGGTGTCGAAACTTCTGATTCTTGAAGATGCATAGAGAACTATCTCGAAATTTTCCAGTAACATCAGATTCAGGTTTCTGACCACATCGTTGACAAATGCCTCGCTTTCGGATGCGATGAACACCCTGTTCGCTCCTTCGGCTGTCATGATGCCCTTGAGCGGCTCCAATACGTCGCGGCCTTCAAGAATGCTGTATGAGAACGGAGTGTAGTCAAGTCCGGACGAATCCATAACCTCTTTCATGACTCTTACGGATTCGTTTATTCTGGCGCCTTTCTCATGCACCATGAACACCTTGTCAGTCTCTCCCATGTCCTCCCTTATCCATTTGACGGCATCCTCGTACTGGGACTTGTGAGGTGTAGGGACCTGTATCATACCGGGATGCTCCCGTACGAGTTTCTCTGCGCGTGGGTCGAGAGGTGATATCACGTTGCTGAGATGTGATGACGTCTGGAACAGGCGCGTCAGGTCTGCGGTGGTCACAGGGCCGATAATCAGGTCGCTTTCTTCCACATCTTCCTTGGTTACCGGAGTATCAGGGTCTGCTATGTCATACACGTTAAGTGTGGTGTTCACTCCTTCATTGCCCAGATCGCGTACAGCCAGCAGAATGCCGCTGTAGAAATCCATATTGTTCCTGTTGGGCTCGCCCCCGGCATTTGTAAGCGGGAGAAGTACAGTTGCATGGACTTCGCTCTTAGGGAAGAGGTACCATTGAGTAAGTGTCTCTTCCTCCTGCTCCTTCTGTACAATCAATGTGTCTTCCTGAACCTTTGCCTCCGGTGTTGTCTCCTCCTGAGCCTCTGGCTTCACTGTCGGAGCAACTTCCTTTGCCGGAATGATAAGACGCTGTCTGTTTGACAGTTTTCTGCCACTGAGGTTGTTTGCTGTCATTATGGCTTCGACGCTGACTCCATACATCTGGGCAATCATATCAAGGTCTTCAAACCATTTCCTGACATGTATCGTCTGCCCTTTGGCATGCTCGGATGGAGCCGCTTTCGTAAGGGAATCCAATGCAGCCTTGCGCTCGGATTTGCTTCTTTCACCGGTCATGACAGCCTGCTGTTCCTTGCCTGCCACCGGTCCCTTGGAAACGGTTTCCTGTTCAGACGGTTTTTCTGTCTGCTCGGCTTTTCGGGTCTCCTTATCGCCTTTCAGTGCATCTTCGGATGGGATAAGAATGATGGAGTTCTTCTTCAGTCCGGTTTCCTCCAATGTGGGATTGAAGCGATATATGTCCTCGATGCTCACGTCGTATGCCTTGCTGATGGAATACAGAGTCTGTCTCTCCATGACTATATGCGAGTAGCACACCTTGCCGCCTATCCTTACCTTTTCCTTGGATACGGTGACAGGAGTGTTGCTGTATTCCTGTGCCCCACATATGGCAGCCCCGGCCGACAGAAGTGAAACAGCAAGAATTATCCTGCAGACTGATGCACTAAATCTTATTCTCATATTGTCTCTTTATTATATCTGCCCAGAGAATTCAGTGATTCTTCGTGCAAATGTGCTCCATGAGAGCCTTTCCTTTTCTTCTCTGATATTTCTGACGCAGTCTTCGCGCACCTGCTCACAGCTGAAATATCTGATGATTTCTTCATATACGGCTTCTGGCGTGCATTCTGGCGCCACCAGACCTGTACCTCTGTCTCCGATGGTCTCCTTCAGCCCTCCTACATCTGTAACGATCATAGGAACCTCGAAATGGTATGAAACCGAACTTATTCCGCTTTGCGTAGCGCTCCTGTACGGAAGAACAGCGACATCTGCCGCAGAGAAATAGTCCGTGACCTCAGAGTCCTTTATATATTTCAGATCCATCACGATCCTCTCCTTGCCGGGTAGGGTGTCGATGATCTTCTGATATTTGTCAAATGAGCCGTATGGCTCTCCCGCTATGATGAGCTGATAGTCATCCGGCAGCTTTCTGAATGCCTCCAGAAGGATGTCCAGCCCTTTATAGGCCCTTATCAGTCCGAAGAACAGTATGTTCCTTTTCCCGTGTTCCAGTCCAAGCCTGTTCTCTGCCTCGATCCTGTCTTTTCTGGCTCCGAAGTGCGAATAGAGCGGATGCTGGATGACGATATGCCGTGCGTCAGGCTTCAAGGCCAGAAGGTCTCGGGTGACAGCATCGCACATCGTCACGCAGCCAGTGCTGCCCTTGAGGAAGTATCTTGTCAGAGGAGCATCGAAAAAGTGTGGCTCGTGCGGAATGACGTTGTCAAGAATGGAAATCACCTTGCAGTGCTTTCTCATCCTTCTCGTTATATAACCCAGTGACGGAGCGAAGTATGACATCCAGTACCTGACAATCAGCACGTCGGGCTTCCAGTCCCTGATCTTCCTGTATGTGCTGATATATGAAAAAGGATTGGCCGTATCCAGCAGGGATTCGCTCTCCACCGGTACGGCCTCATCATCATCTGTGACATACTGCGTCTTTCCCGGAAAGAGGAACTCAGGATATTGCCTGCTGAAATTGAACGCCTTGACAATATGTTCTTTGCTCAGTTCTCCGTAAAGGCATGCGTTAAACTGAGAGATACCTCCTCTGTAAGGGTAAAAACAGGACAGTATGGCTATCTTCAATTGATTTACTGATTATTTCTCGTTCTTTGCCTTGATGTATTCCTCGTTCAAACCTGCAAGAACGGCGTCAGTGATGTCGAGAGCCGGATCAGCAGTGATGACAGGTGCTCCACCTGAATTGGTGAGTATCATAGCATACTGCATCTCCTCGTTGTACCTGGTCAGGAATGTCTGGATAGCGTCACCGAGCTGGTTCATCATCACCACCTGCTCCTCGTTGATCTCCTGCTGCTTCTGTGCTGCATAGTTGTTGAACTCTGCTTCCTGCTGCTGGAGCTTCTGTCCCTGAGCTTCCGCCACAGAACGTGTCATCAGACCCTTGTCGATCTTCTCCTGGAAAGTCTTGACGTCATTCTCAAGCTTCTTGCCTCTTCTGGTCACCTCTGCCTGAATGTTCTGCACCTTGGTCTCCACAACTGACCTGAGGTCGTTTGCCATGTCGTACTCCATGAGGATTCTGTCGAGGTCAACATAAACGATGTCTCCCTTGCTTGCCTGTGCTTCAACTGTCTCTCCTTCTACTGTTTCAGTCTTTGCTGCGTTCTTTCCAGTGAGTGTGAGCACTCCGAATACTACAACAGCGACAAGTGAAATGACGCTGAGGATAAGTGATGTGTTCTTCATTTTAATTTTATCTTGTTTTATTGTTCAAATTTCGTAAAAGCGTACAAGCCACAAAGGTAGTTAAAAAATCTTAACTTTTGACAGATATGTCTTTATAGTTTCCTCAAGCCCCATGTACAAGGCGTCGCAGATTATTGCGTGGCCGATGGAAACCTCATCTGTCCATGGGATGGTCCTTATGAAATATTCAAGGTTGTCCAGATTCAGATCGTGGCCGGCATTCAGTCCAAGACCGCATTCGCGTACTGCCTGGGCAGTCTTCAGGAACGGTGCAATGGCCGCCTCCCTGTCCTGAGGGAACATCGCTGCATATGATTCCGTGTAAAGTTCCACTCTGTCGCATCCGCACAGTGCCGCCGCTTCCGCCATCTCAGGCTTAGGGTCGATGAATATGGATGTGCGGATCCCTCTCCTCTTGAATTCGGCACACACCTCAGAGAGAAAACTGCGGTGCTTCACTGCGTCCCAGCCTGCATTCGAGGTGATAGCGTCCTCGGCGTCAGGAACAAGTGTCACCTGGTCAGGAACCACCTCCATCACAAGGTCGACGAATGAGGGTATCGGGTTGCCTTCGATGTTGAATTCCGTCTTTACGATAGGCCTGATCTGTCTTACGTCGGAGTAGCGGATATGCCTCTCGTCCGGGCGGGGATGTACGGTTATGCCTTCTGCCCCGAATGATTCGCAGTCGATTGCAGCCTTTGCCACATCCGGCATGTTTCCTCCACGTGCATTTCGGATGGTGGCTATCTTGTTGATGTTGACGCTGAGTCTTGTCATTTTCAGTTCACTTAAGAGTTATCGAAGACAAAAATACGGAATAAACTTCAAAGTTTGTAAATTATGTGCTATTTTTGAAGGTTGTTTGTAACTGTATATGAGGTATAAACCGGAATCGTATGAGATTGGCAATATATATAGGTAAGGAAAGCGAAGACTCGAACAGGAGGATTTCCGATATGGTCGGTTCGCTTGCCGCAGGCGGGCATGACATTTATGAACTGAAAGAAGGAGAATGCCCTGATCAGGAAACGGATATGCTGTTGAGCGTCGGTGGTGACGGAACCTTTCTGTATTCGTCCAAACTGGTGATTGACAGTGGGATGCCTGTTGTCGGGGTGAATCTCGGAAGGGTAGGGTTCCTCTCGGAAAACCGTCCGGAAGACGTTGCGGAAGCCCTTCTTTCCGGGGAATATACTGTAGAGAACAGAGCCATGCTTAAAGCAGTGGTGTCCCCGGAAGTTGCATCGGTCTCGATGTGGGATTATGCTTTGAATGAGATAACTGTGCACAGGAACGGCTCTGCGATGCTGGGAGTGGATGTCGATCTGGACGGAGTCAGGCTGCCGACATATTGGGCTGACGGCCTTGTGGTATCCACGAGTTCCGGTTCCACTGCATACTCCCTGAGTGTAGGCGGGCCGATAGTCCTGCCTGAATCGAAGGTGCTGATCATATCTCCTATCGCTCCGCATAATCTCAATATCCGTCCTCTGGTCGTGCCGGATACATCATCGCTGACTCTCAGAATGCATTCCAGGGACGGTAGTTTTACACTGACTGCGGACAACAGGGCAGTGGATGTGGAGGAAAATACCGAAGTGGAGGTCTCGGTGGCACAGTTTTCGCTTAAGCGTGTCCGGCTTAACAGGTCCAATTTCATTAATGCCCTGACGGAGAAACTGTTCTGGGGCGAGGATGTCAGAAACGTTAGATAAATCATATGACAACAGAAATTATCAGTAAAGTTCCCGCCCATGTGTCTCTGATCATGGATGGAAATGGCCGTTGGGCTAAGGAAAGGGGAAAGGAAAGGGTACAAGGACATTTTGAAGGAGTGGAGAGCGTGCATGCGTGCGTGCAGGCTGCCGCAAAGGCCGGGGTGAAATACCTTTCCATTTTCGCCTTCTCTGAGGAGAACTGGAATCGTCCGGAAGCGGAGGTGGTCTCCCTTATGGGCTTGATGGTCAAGGCAATGGCCGCATATATAGACGGAATGTGCGAGGAAGGAGTCCGTTTTGTCGTTCTCGGCAACAGGGCGCGTCTGGGTGACGAACTGAATGCCATCATAGATTCCTGCATGGACCGTACCGCACACAATGACCGGTTGACCTTCATAATTTTCATAAGTTACAGCGGAAAATGGGATATCCTTCAGGCAGCCAAGAAGATGGCTCTTGAAATGGCGGAGCATCCTGAGGGGAAGCAGAATATTCTTGATATGGGGGTGGATGGCTTTGACAAGTATCTTGTTACAGCGGGAATTCCCGATCCTGACCTTATAGTAAGGACTTCCGGTGAGAACAGGTTGAGCAATTACCTGCTGTGGCAGAGTGCCTACACGGAGTTCCTGTTTGTGGATACCCTGTGGCCTGATTTTCGTGAAAATGAGTTCAACGAGGCCTTGGCGGAGTATGCGAAACGCGACAGACGATATGGAAAAGTAAAATAATTGCTTATATTTGCAACTTTGTTTTAAGAAGGTAGAGATGAGAGTCCGTCATATAGTCTTTGGTCTGCTTCTGGCTTTGCTTGCGCTCCCCTCATGGGCTCAGAGTGCGGGTTCCGGCATTGAGGTAGACTACAATAATCCAAAGAAATACATCGTAGGTGGCGTTAAGATCGAGGGAACCAATTATTTTTCCCCCGATCAGATCAGACAGATTACCGGCCTGCAGGAAGGAATGGAGATAACCGTTCCCTCTGAGGAGATGACTTCCATAGTGAACAGGCTTTGGCTGCAGAAGTATTTCGAGGATGTGGAACTGGCTATCGACTCTCTGTCGGCTACACGGGACACTGCCTTTCTGAAAGTGGCCATCATAGAAAGGCCTAGAGTTTCCAGATGGACGTTCAGCGGAGTGAAGAGCGGTGAGCAGAAGGAGCTTCTGGAGCGTCTGAATCTCAGAAGGGGAGGAGAATTCTCCGAATATGTGGCAAAGACTGCAACCGACATCATCAAGAGATACTATAAGGAAAAGGGTTTCCATAATGTCGAGGTCGATGTCAACACCAAGAGGGATTCGGTCATCCGCAGTGCGATCCGTGTCCAGTTTGCTGTAGACAGGGGACAGAAGGTCAAGATCAAGACCATTACCTTCAAGGGCGCTGATCATGTGAAGGAAAGCAAACTGGTGCGCTCGATGAAGAAGACAAGGGATGCCCGCTTCCAGAACTTCTTCAGTTCCAAGAAGTTCAATGAGAAGGAATATGGCAATGACAAGAGAGCCATGCTGAGCGTCTTCAACGAAGCCGGTTACAGGGATGCGAGAATAGTCAAGGATACGATGTATTATGTGGAGCCTGGACGTCTTCAGATCGATTTTGAGATTGACGAGGGTAAGAGATATTATTTCAGGGACATTACCTGGACCGGAAACTCCGTCTACAGTTCCGAGACTCTCAACGACATCCTCATGATCAAGAAGGGCGACGTCTATGATGTCGTGACTATGGAAAAGCGTCTTTTCGGTGGCGGAAAGCAGAGTGAATACGATGTTTCAAAACTTTATCGTGACAACGGATATCTCTTCTTCAACCTGCAGCCGGTCGAACTCAATATCGAAGGAGACTCCGTGGATGTCGAAATGCGCGTGGTGGAGGGAAAGCCTGCTACGTTGAACAATATCGTGATCAACGGTAATGACCTTACCAATGAAAGGGTGATACGCCGTCAGATCTTCACCCGTCCGGGATATCTTTTCAGCCAGTCGGATTTCGAACGTTCGATCCGAGAGATCGCTTCGATGGGACAGTTCGATCCGGAGGCCATAGCCGATCCTTCGACAGGATATTCCATAATCCCGAACCAGTTGGATAATACGGTGGATCTCGTCTATAATGTGACTGAGAAACCTTCCAGCCAGCTTGAACTTTCCGGCGGTTGGGGAGGCAACACCTTCGTGGCGACTGTCGGAGTGAGTTTCAACAACTTCTCCACAAGAAGATTCTTCGACAAGACTGCATGGAGACCTGTGCCGCTTGGAGACGCTCAGAACCTTGCCATACGGTTCCAGACCAACGGTACATACTACACGAGCCTTTCTGCAAGTTTCTCTGAACCATGGCTCTTCGGCAAGAAACCTACATCGCTCAACATGTCTGTGTACTATACAAGACAGACGATGTCCAACCTGTACTTCAATATCCTGAACAACGACCAGTATATGGAGGTGTATGGATTTGCTGCCGGAATCGGAAAGCGTCTCAAGTGGCCTGACAACTATTTCGTCCTGTACAACCAGCTCAGCTGGCAGACATACAAACTTCAGGACTGGCAGTATAACTTCCTGTTCAGTTCCGGTATATCCCACAACCTGAGTTACACTCTGAGCCTTTCGAGAACCTCGACGGACCAGCAGATATATCCGCGCCAGGGTTCCGACTTCAGTTTCTCACTCCAGTTGACCCCGCCTTACTCACTTTTGAGGAAGAAGGATCTCGGAGTCGTGGACTCAGACGGCAATCCGACCCGTGTGGGCAGCTGGAGGGATATAGACTATGATCTGCAGACTTCTCAGCAGAGATACAAATGGATCGAGTATCACAAGTGGTCCTTCAAGGGATCGGTGTTCTCCAAACTTGTGGGCGATCTTGTGCTCATGGCTCGTGCTCAGTTCGGATACCTAGGATACTATAACCGCAACTGGGGTTACTCTCCGTTCGAAGGCTTCCGAGTCGGTGGTGACGGTATGTCAGGATATGATACATACGGATCGGAGATCATCGCGTTGCGTGGTTATGAGAACTATGCGCTGACCCCGACTGCGACATCCACATACAATACTACTGGAAACTATTACGCAGGTAATGTATATGACAAGTTCACGGTGGAGCTCCGCTATCCTGTAATCTTACAACCGCAATCGACCATATACGCCCTTCTCTTCCTTGAAGGCGGTAACTGCTGGTCAGATATCAGGAAGTTCAATCCGTTCCAGATCAGAAGGTCTGCCGGTGTGGGTGTCAGGGTGTTCCTGCCGATGATCGGTCTGCTTGGAGTCGATTGGGGTTATGGATTTGATAACAATGACGGATACGGCGGAAGCCAGTTCCACTTCGTGATAGGTCAGCAGTTCTGATGCTTGTCGTGTGGATAATGAGTTTAAAATTTTTAAAGGATACATTATGAAAAAGATTATTTTGATCGCAGCGATGGCTGTAATGTCAATCGCTGCAGGTGCGCAGAGCCTTAAGTTTGCATATGTGGACTTCAATGAGGTCATAATGCTGATGCCGGAAATGGATCAGGCGAGGGCGACTCTTGAAGAAAATCAGAAGACCAATGAGGAGATACTCGTGGCAATGTATGAGGAATATCAGGTCAAGACCCAGCAGTATCAGCAGAAGGCTTCTACCTGGACTCCTGCAATCCGCGAAAGCAAGGAAAAGGAGATAATGGACATCCAGACAAGACTTGAGCAGACTCAGCAGAGCCTTCAGCAGGAGATGCAGCAGCTCCAGAACTCTCTCCAGGCTCCTATCTACGAGAAGGCTCAGAACACTGTCAATGACCTCGCCAAGGCAAAGGGTCTTGCCGCTGTATTCGAGAAGGGCTCTCTCCTCTATGTTGATCCTGCTCAACTCGTAGATCTGACTCCTGAGGCACGTGTCGCTCTCGGTATCCCGGCAGACAGGACTCTCGAATCTCTTCAGGCCGAACTTCAGGCTAAGGCTCAGGCCGCTCAGATGCAGTAAAATTTCATGAA
>CAZMNZ010000054.1:0-13445 GCA_964567765.1 uncultured Muribaculaceae bacterium | reverse complement strand
CAAGACCCTCGAAAAGATGCTTATGTCCCCGGAAATAAGACTCCAGAGTCGACACAAGCAGACTCTTGCCGAATCTGCGGGGACGGCTTAGGAAATAGCACGAGCCTGACTTGACCAATCTATGTACAAGTTTAGTCTTGTCGACGTACACATAACCACCTGTACGTATCTTCTCAAAATTCTGAACTCCAATCGGGTACAACATAAAGCAACCTTTTTTACAACTCACAAAGATACAATCTTTATGCAAATTACCAACTTCAGTCTCCCCATATCGTCGTCACAGATATACCTCTGCACCCCACGGGTCTCCTACCAGACTTTCAACTATCGTCTGAACAGAATGGTCGGTGCGTCTCTCCGTTGTGTGAAGAATAAATAATTGCCCGCAGGATTCATCATCATTTTACGATGATTATAAAATAATGATTATATTTGCATTATTAAAAGATATGAAATGAATCCATTTATCACAACAGGGTACAAAGGGGCTGAATATTTCTGCGACAGGGAAAAGGAAACGGAGAATATCGTTTCCTTGATAACCAATGGCAATAATGTCGCTCTCATCTCTCCACGTAGGCTCGGAAAGACAGATCTGTTGAAGCATTGCTTTGAACAAGGAGAATTGAAAGATACCTATTATACATTCATAATAGATATATATTCGACAAAGTCTCTTACAGAGATGGTTGATAAACTTGGAAGAAGCATTCTTAAGACGTTGCAACCAAAGGGAGAGTCAGCATGGAACAAGTTTCTTTCAGCTCTGAAATCCATAAGATCCGGTATTTCATACGATGCTGCCGGAGTACCGTCCTGGACTCTTGAACTGGGTGAGATCAAGAACCCTTCTGTCACTTTGGATGAGATATTCAGTTATATAGAATCCGCAGAAAAGCCCTGCGTTGTGGCCATAGATGAATTCCAACAGATAACCAGATATGAGGAAAGGAACATAGAGGCTTTGCTAAGGACATACGTGCAGAACAGCAGAAATGCAAATTTCATATTTTCCGGTTCCCATCGGACAATGATGGCGGAAATCTTTGTGTCACCCAATCGTCCGTTCTATCAGAGCGTTACTCTGATGTCCCTTGATGTGATACCACAGGATGTTTACTTTGAATTCTGTCGCGAAAAGTTTGCTCAGGCCGGAAAGGGGTTGAGTAAGGATGTTGTATCTGATCTGTATGAGATGTTCGATGGTGTTACATTCTACCTTCAAAGAATGATGAACGAAATGTTCGCTATGACACCGGCAGGGGAATGTTGCGGTGTTGAGTCAATAGTGGCAGCTCTGAATAAGATACTTGACAATAGCTGCTATATATATGAGGATCTGCTGTATCAGTTGCCTGAAAAGCAGTCTATAGTATTGAGGGCGATAGCAAGAGAAAACAAAGCGAACAAAATAATGTCCGCCGATTTTGTTGGGAAATACAGCCTGGGATCAGCCAGTTCTGTCATGTCGGCAGTGAATGGTCTGTTGGAAAAAGGAATATTGACCAAGAACAGGTCGGAATATTTCGTTTACGACCATTTCCTGAAGTTCTGGTTGAACAGCGAGCAGTCAAAGGATTAATGTTGTTGTGCGCGCTTTCTTGCGCTTCATACGGTCTGTCAGGCAAAGGCTGGTGCTTAATCGGTGACCGTCACCCAGTCGACCTGCATCCAGCCGCTGTCGTTCTTCCGTGCGAGGCGGTTGCAGAAGAAGCCGAACTTGGCACCGATCCATTTGCCTGGTGCTGCGGTGAATCCGGCCTTGCCATTGTCAGCGGTGCCGGCTCCCGTGCCGGCGGACATCTGGCTCCACTTCTTGCCGTCCAGACTGTACCAGAATGTGCAGACGGCCTCAGGAACATTTCCCTTGCGTTCCCTTGGCTCCACCTTCAGACGCAGGAACACATCCGTGGCCCTGTATGCCAGTGGCGCGACAGGAGGAACTGTCGTGGGCATATATCTGTTGGAATATGGCATCGGAAGCGGTTCTGATTTCAGAGGCACCGAACACAGGACTTTCTCGGGGTTTCCTTTGAGAGCGTCATGACATTCGACATATTGCAGGACTGTTCCGTCTGAAGTGTCTGTCAGTTTCAGAGCCGCATAGTCCTGACCCATCATCACCAGACCGCAGTTCTCGCCCTTTTCCTTCAACTGAGGGTTGGGAATGAAACGGACCTTTGCGGTCACGGTGAACCTGTCGGCCGGAGTCTTCTGGAGAAGGAGGTTCGGGGAGTCTCCGAGATTCCTCCATCCCTCTGCCTGATCGACAGAATAGAGCCTGAGGGCTCCCAGGCCGTTGGTGAGATTCTCCCTGGCTGCTGTGTCGATGTAATACCAATACGGGGAAGGAACTCCATGCCACTGCCACTGAAGTCCGAGTTCCGGCGAAGTGAAGTCGTCGCTTTCCGCAGGCTGGAAGACGCCGGATGAAGCAAGTGCAGGTTTACGGTATTTCAGCACCGGTTCTCCCACTCCATCTCCGTCCTTGTCCACGCCGATCACAGGCCAGCCTTCCGAGGTCCAGGACATCGGCTGAAGGTGTACGACGCGTCCGTATGCGTCCTTGTCCTGGAAATGCATGAACCAGTGCTCTCCTGAAGGGGTGTCAATCCATGCTCCCTGATGAGGACCGTTCACCGGAGATTCGCCCTGAGCCATGACAACGCGCTCTTCATACGGTCCCCAAGGGCTAGGAGCGCGAAGGACCACCTGCCATCCCGTAGGTACTCCACCTGCCGGCGAGAATATATAATAGTTACCTTTATATTTATAGAATTTGGTGCCCTCGATGGTAGGCTGGGTCTCGTGGCCGTCATAGACGATGCGGCTGCGTCCGAGCAGCCGGGTGCCGTCAGGGGACATCGGAGCCACGAACAGCACGCTCTTGTGCCCTGCGCGGCTGCCTGCGCAGCCATGTGACAGATATGCCTTTCCGTCCTCGTCCCAGAGCGGGCAGGGGTCGATGAATCCCTTGGCCTTCACAACCCAGACAGGCTCAGGCCAAGGACCTCGCGGATCGGAGGCCTTCACCATGAATATTCCCCTGTCGGGATCGCCGCAGTAGATGTAGAACTCTCCGTTGTGGTGACGGATGGCAGGAGCCCAGACTCCTAGGCCATGCTGAGGAACAGTCCTCCACTCCTGTGCCCCCGGAAGTTTTCCGGCCGGAGTGTCCAGACGCTGCCCGAGAGTCTCCCACGGGGCAGTTTCATCCCATCCCGATCCTGGGTAGTCGTTGAGGGCGGCACCGATGATCTCCCAGTTGACAAGGTCAGTCGAATGCAGGATCTGCAGTCCTGGGAAGCAACCGAACGATGAGGATGTCATATAGAAGTCATCCCCGACACGGCATGCGTCAGGGTCAGAATAATCCGCATTGATAATAGGGTTTATGTAGTGGCTTCCCGCGTCGGGATTCCATGTCTGTGATGGCTGCTGGGCAGAAGCGGCCGCCGCAATCATAAGCGACAAAAGAGTGGCAGAAGCTGCCTTAATCGGGTGTTTCATAGTGTCATATATATGTGAACACAACAAAGATAGAAGGAAAAATAATTGAAAGGAATACGCAGAGACGGCTTTTTTGCTTTTTGTGACAAATTGTCCGATACTCTGTTACAAAATTACCCTTATCTTTAAATCAAGGATTGCGACCTTTGCATTCGGAAACTGATGACCAAGACACAATGACCACGACAAGACCAGCTTCAAAGACGCTGCGTCAGGACGAACTCATCGCCCTGACATATTGCCGTCTGTCGGCTCCGCTCAAAGGATATGTGGTCAAGAGAATCGGTTGTCCTGAAGATGCGGAAGACATAGTTCAGGATGTGTTCGAATCCCTTCTCAAACCTGGTCTGCTGATTTCTGAGCAGACAGTCACCAAGTATGCATATACCATAGCTCACAATCTGGTCGTGGACTGGATGAGGCGTCATGCCTGTTCCGCGAAGGCGCAGGACTTCTTTGCCGCATATTCCCCTCGCTCGGTGGAGGATGCGGAAAGCAGAGCAAACGTGAATGAAATAGCGGCGATGGAGCTGAAGGTGCTCCAAAGGACAGGTGAAAAGGGTGCAAGGGTATATATGATGGCTGTGCATGAAGGGATTTCCGCAAGGGATATAGCGTTGAGTCAGGGAATGAGTGAGAGGACGGTGGAAAACCATTTATTCCGCACACGAAAGAAGGTGCGTGAAGCATTGAAGGAAGCATTATAAACAATACAATAACCAGTTATGAAATTACATTCAATCGTCAGAAAGACCTTGCAGGTGCTGCTTATGCCTGTTCTCCTCACCTGGGGGGGGGCAGCTATATGCGCAGCAGCAGGTCTCCGGACAGGTGATTGATGCCATCGGACCAGTGATTGGTGCGACGGTGATGGTGGACGGTACTTCGACCGGAACCCAGACCGACCTGGACGGAAACTTCACCCTGAATGTTCCGGAGGGCACGGCAGTGACTGTGGTCTGCATGGGATACAAGGACGTGAAGACAACTTTGAAGAACGGAATGGTCATCACGCTGGCAGAAGATGCGACTCTGCTTGAGGAAGTCGTGGTTGTCGGCTATGGTGTCCAGAAAAAGGAGACTCTCTCCGGAGCAATTGCAGTGGCCGGAGAAAAGATGCTCAAGGAAAAGGGAACGCTTTCAAGCCCGCTGCAGGCACTTCAGGGACAGGTTCCGGGTGTGATCATCACAAGAGGGTCATCGGCTCCTGGAGATGAGGGCTGGTCGATGAGCCTGCGCGGTGCTTCATCGGCGAACAGCGTGGAACCTCTCGTCATTATAGACGGAGTGGCATACGAGAGCATCAACGAAATGCGCCTGCTGAACCCTTCCGACATCGCTTCGATGTCCTTCCTGAAGGACGGAGCAGCGGCAATCTACGGTTCGCGTGCAGCCGGTGGAGTCGTTCTCATCACCACAAAGTCCGGTTCCAAGGGCAAGGCGAAGGTTGAGTATTCCGGATCGGTAACAATGAAGACCGTGGGTCTGATGCCGGAGCTGATGACGATAGACCAGTGGTCTGATGCCGTGATCTCCGCACTGGAGAACGACGGCCAGCTGGACAACACCTGGTATAAATATGCTCAACTGGCTCAGCAGTACAAGGGAATGTACATCGATCTGGACCAGACTGCCAATCCGTTCGGAACCACAGCCTTCACCGATGTCTCCGACTTTGTCTTCGATGACAACATCAACTGGCTGAACGGCCTTTTCGACAATTCCTGGTCGACCAGCCATGACCTCAGCGTCTCAGGAGGAAGCGAGAAGGTGTCATACCGAGTGTCAGCCGGCTATCTTTATGACGGCTCTCCGTTGGTGTACGGAAACAACAACAACCAGCGCTTCAACATCAGGGTCAACAACACCTTCCAGATCACCGATTGGCTGAGTCTGGATTCCATGATCTCATACAACCGTCAGGAACAGGTGGCTCCGACCAATGTGGGTTCGATGCTCACCATCAACCTTCCTATGCCGGGACTTGCGATGTTCACTCAGGACGGCAGGGCATACGGCTGGGGAACATGGGCGTCTCCTGCAGCCTTGGCTGAGTTCGGCGGCGACAACAGGCTTTCGGTTTCCGCCGTGCATATCAACGAGACCTTCAAGGCGAAGATCACAAATTGGCTGACAGCAAACGTCAGTCTCGGATACAGCAACTCAGGTGCAGAGAGGAATACCGTGTCCAAGTCCATAGACTTCTACAACTACGCCGGAACAAAGAAGGTCCTCACAAAGCCGACTTCGGCAGAGTCATATTACTCACAGACAGCAAGTTCGACAGACTTCTACTCTGTGTCTGCATTCCTGAATGCGTCACATTCGTTCAACGGGACGCACAATCTGAATGCGACGCTCGGAGGTCAGTACGAATTCAAGGACTATACATATTTCGGAACAAGGGCGGAAGACATCCAGGAGAATCTTGAGATCGTCAACGGTTCCGGAGAAATCACCCTCGTGAGTCCGAACAGGTATCAGTGGGCCATTGCCTCCATGTTCGCAAGAGTCAACTACGACTATAAGGAAAAATATCTCGTCGAGCTGAACGCCCGCTACGACGGCTCCTCAAAATTCCAGCCGGAAAACCGCTGGGCCTTCTTCTGGGGCGGATCGCTTGCATGGCGTATCGGCCAGGAGTGGGGACTTGAGGATTCTGACTGGCTGAGCGAACTGAAGCTCCGCCTTTCATACGGAGAAGTCGGAAACCAGAGCGGAATCGACAACTATGACGGAGTCCTTCTCTTCAACCCTTCTGCCGGAACAGGTGCCCTTGTAGGTTCGGGACTTCTTTCCCAGATCACGACCAACGGCAAGCTTGTCTCGCTGACACGTCAGTGGGAGCGTGTGCAGAACTACAATGTCGGTCTGGACTTCGGCTTTTTCGATGACCGCCTGACCGGAACCGTAGAAGGCTTCCTCAAGCATAACAACAATATGCTCATCGCTGTGGACTATCCGTCCTTGATCGGAGACTCGGCTCCGTCCACCAACAGCGGAAAGTTCAGAGGCTGGGGATATGAAGGCCAGGCCCAGTGGAGAGACCATGTAGGCGATTTCTCATACAATATCGGCGGAACATTCACCTTTGCCTGCAACAGGCTTGAGGATATAGGCGGCTCTGCCACTGTCGAAGCCGGAAAATACGTCAGCAACCGCGAAGGCTATCCACTGAACTCCCTCTTCGGACTCCGTTACGGCGGCAAGATTGAGAACGAGGAGATGCTGGAGGCTTATGTGAAGAAGTTCTACAAGAACAACGGAATCGGAATGCCGGAGAACCTTCGTGTGGGGGATAATATGTTCTGCGACGAGAACGGTGATGGCAAGCTGGATGCGGAAGACTACATCTTCCTCGGTTCGGACACCCCTGAGATCCAGTATTCGTTCAACCTCGGTCTCGGCTGGAAGGGCATAGACTTCTCAGTCGTGTTCCAGGGAGCGGCCAACAGAACCGTCTTCAACGGAGTCAACAACTGGACCGTGCCTATGCGTGCCTTCTACACCAACACGACCAACCAGTCTGTCGGCAAGGTATGGAGCAAGGACAATCCAGACGGACACTATCCTTCCTACACCAGCAACAAGAACGTCAACACATACAACTATCAGGCTTCCACATGGTCCGCTTCGAATGGCGCATACATCCGTCTGAAGAACATATCCCTCGGATATTCTCTTCCGGACAAGGTGCTTCGTGAAGACGGCGGAGTGTCAGGCTGCCGCTTCTATTTCAACGGCGCAGACCTTTGGGAGTATTCTCAGATTCAGGACGGATGGGATCCGGAGGCAAAGAGCAATCCGAGCGCATCTTCGCGTTACCCGTTCCTCCGCACATTCACCTTTGGAGTTAACCTTACATTCTGATAAGCCATGAAGAAAGCAATACTTAACATCATTATAGCTTTGGGTGCAGCCCTCATGGCAACCTCATGCATGGATCTGAATCCAAAGGCTCAGATGGCGGCAGACCACACATGGTCGAAGGCTGCAAACTACTCTCTCTTTGCCAACCAGTTCTACGGCTGGACAAGGGATTTCCAGGGTTCG
This sequence comes from uncultured Muribaculaceae bacterium, assembly GCA_964567765.1. Lineage (GTDB taxonomy): Bacteria > Bacteroidota > Bacteroidia > Bacteroidales > UBA932 > Cryptobacteroides. The sequence continues at coordinate 5,879 of CAZMNZ010000054.1, read as the reverse complement.
ACCTCTTTGACCGCGATGAACGGCGTGTCTGACGGTCCTCACTCCGACTTCCGCTCCGATCTGCTTGTGGGAACCAGCGAGAATGTCTATAACAAGGGAACCAACGTCATCCCGACATCCGACCCTAACTACGGCCAGATGTATAAAAGGATATATTACACTAACCTGCTTCTGAAGAATGCAGAGTCATTCGAGGACAAGGACGACATCGCTGTGCCTATGGGAGAAGCCTTCTTCTTCAGGGCTTATGTGTATTTCGACCTTGTGCAGATCTTCGGAGACGTGATTCTCGTACACGAGCCTGTGGATCTGGACAACGAGAAACTCTACGGAAAGCGTGACAACCGTCTCGATGTGATCAAGGCCTGTGTCGCTGACCTCCATAATGCGGCCGAGCTTCTTCCTGAGGCTCCTGCCGAGGACGGAAGACTCTGCAAGTGGACAGCCTATGCACTTCTTTCGAGAGTCGCCCTCTACGAAGGAACATGGCAGAAATATCACAACGACAATCTGACTGAGGCGAACCTTCTTCTGGATGAGGCTGCAAAGGCTGCCGAAGAGGTTATGAAAAGCGGACAGTACGAACTCTTCTACAGCGATGCCCTCGGCGGACGGGACAGCTACCGCTATATGTTCATCCTCGAGAGCGTGCAGTGCAACCCTGCCGGACTCACAAGGGCTGACAACAGGGAATATATACTTGCAAAACGCCACGATGAGGTGCTCAAGCCTATCGGTCTGAACATCACCCATGCAACGGCTACTGCAATGTTCCCGACCAGAAAACTGGCGAATATGTACAGATGTCAGGACGGACTTCCGATTGAGAAGTCACCTCAGTTCAAAGGCTATGCTGCCGTGACATCCGAGTTTGACAACAGGGACAACCGTATGAATGCAGTCCTTCTGAAACATGGCCAGATTTATTGGAACAATGACGGAAAATGGCGTACCGAATGGACCGACGCGGACAATGGAAGTTCACTGACGGCAAGTGTATTCGGAAACACTGGATATTCGACATACAAGTGGGCCACAGAACGCCAGGTGGCAGATGCAAGTGAAGGATATGACTATCCGGTGATCCGTTATGCGGAGGTGCTCCTGAACTATGCGGAGGCTGTGTATGAACTCAACGGCAAGATTACGGACACCCAGCTTGACGAGTCCCTCAACCTTGTCCGCAAGCGTTCCAATCCGAACATGAAGCCTCTTTCCAACTCTCTCGTGGAGACCAACGGACTTGATATGCTTGAGGAAATCCGTGCAGAACGCACTGTGGAGCTCTTCAACGAGGGATTCCGAATAGACGACCTCAAGAGATGGAAGACAGCCGAGACTGAGATGCCCGGCAACCGTATCGGAATTCTCTGGAGAGGTACGGGATTCGAGACCAAATGGGCCGATCAGGCAAACATGTTGGACGCTGACGGTTGCGTCATCAAGTACAGCGACTGTGTCTGGGATGCCCGCAACTACCTCTATCCGCTTCCTTCTGACGAACTCCAGCTCAATCCTCAGCTGGGTCAGAACAAGGGCTGGGAATAATCTGTAAAGAAGAAAAGATATGAAGAAGATATATTTATTGTTCATTTCAGCTTTCGCCGTGATGTCCGCACTGACATCATGCGTGGAGGATGTCGTGGAGCTTGAGTCTGCAAGCCTCATGTACTCCGTTGAGATTGACATGGCAGTGGAGGACAAGGTGAAGATCTATGTGGACGAGACGGAATCCAAGACGCTTCCTATGCTTGTTGGCGAGAGCATTCAGCTCAGCTATATCACGAATCCGGAGGATCAGTCCGAACTCACCCATCCGGGAGTTGCCTGGTCTTCAAGCAACGAGGCTGTCGTGAGCGTCACCCCGGAAGGTAAGATCACGGCAGTCAGCGAAGGTGTGGCTGTGGTCACAGTGACCCCGTCCACAGTCAACCTGATTGCCAGCGCCTCTCTGAAGGTCACAGTGTTCAAGACCGTGACCAAGGCCACTTCGATCGAGATAACAGCCATTACAGATCACGTGAGTGAAATGAGTGACTATCCTTCGTGCTATGCGGGCGATACTCTCACCCTCGTGGCGACGGTCAAGCCTGCGGATGCTACCTATAAGACCGTCATCTGGTCATCTAAGGATCCTGAGACGGCTGTTGTCGATCCTATTACCGGCGCAGTTGTCGGAGTGAAGCCGGGTGAGGCGGAAATCGTGGCTACAGCCCTGGACGAAGGCAAGGTGACCGCTTCACAGAAGGTGTATATCGATGAGGTCGTAATGCCTCAGGGACTTAAGGTCATGAATCTCCCTGGTGAAGACGAAGTGTATTCTGTCGGAGACGGCACATGGCAGTTCGAAATTGAGACAGTTCCGGCAAAGGCCACGAAGTCACGCATTGTCTGGGAGTCCGACAATCCTGCGGTAGCGACTGTGGCAAACGGAAAGGTGACCTTCAATATGTACGGCAAGGTGAACATCACAGCCACATGTCCGGAGTCAGACGTGACGCTTCCTGAGGGATATGCAAAGAAGGTGGAGTTCAGCATGAACATTCCGGCAGGATTCTATCGTGAGCATTTTGCAGATGAAGCTCTTGTCACATGGACTATGAACTCCGCAGGAGGTGTAAGGGAATTCGTTACGGGCGACAATGGAGAGAATTACATTGATTTCACGCCTGGAAAGGTGGATGCCGCAACTCTCAGAGGAGACATCTGGCGTCAGAGTCCGACATATCTGTCGAGAGACTATCCGGTGCTTTGTTTCCGTATGGATGATGTCAATGACCTCGGATTTTCAAGATCCATCAAGTTCGATACCAGCGGAACGACGGAAGACGGAGTCAAGTTTGCCGGTGAGTTCGGCGGGGGAAACTGCAAATGGCAGACGAAATACAAGTGTTCCGACGGCTCTTCCATATTGGTGTATGACCTGTCATCGCAGAACTTCCCGACCGGAGGTGCTCTTCCTACGGGAACAGTGGGAACATTCACCACCTTCCAGTTCAAATATGCTGACATCAGATATTCGGACAAGTCTGATTTTCCTACGGATCCTGGCGTGCACTACAGGCTCTTCTGGTTCCATACTTTCAGGGATGCTGATGAAATGACTGAATATCTCAATGACTGGTCGGACAAAACGATGATATCATGGGGTGATTATGTGCCTGGCGGCGGCCAGCCTGATACACCTGACGATGGCGAGACACCTGACGATGGCGAGACACCTGACGATGGCGAAACTCCAGGGGAGGGCGAAACGCCTGGTGAGGGAGAGGATGATACTCCGGACTCAACTGTGCCGGCTGGGTGCTATCGGGAGGTTTTTGCAACTGAGGCAGACGTTACATGGAAAGTAGCAACGACAGGTGCCGAACAAGGATGGGATAATGCCGGATATATGACTGTGACTCCGTCTGTCAACGAGAGTAATGTCGGCCGAGGAGACATCAAGCACGATGGCCCTGTCATCCTGAATAGAAACTACCCGGTGGTATGCTTCCGTATTGATGACCTCAATGACAAGGGCTATACGAGAAACATCAAGTTTGACGTGGTCGGAAAACTGTCTGACAACACCTCATTGGGAGGTATGGTCGGAGGCGGTGACAACCGTTGGTCGAAGAAGTATAAATGCTCGGACGGTTCGGCGATTCTTGTCTATGACCTCGCTACCAGTGGATTCGGAGGCAATTCGGAAGATAAGATCCTTCCGGAAGGAACGGATATGACCTGCGAAACCTTCCAGATCAAGTATGCAGACATAAAGTCATCGACATCCTTCACCGCAGAAGATATAAAGTACAGAATGTTCTGGTTCTGCACTTTCTCCAGCGAAAGTGAGATGAAGGCTTATCTAGATGAATGGTCTTCCAAGGCAGGAATAACCTACAATGAATAATTATTAATACTGAAGCTTTATGTATATGATTACAAAAGATTATTTCAAGGCAGGGACCCGATATGAGTCGCCTGTCGCGGATGTGTTCGAACTTCGCCCCGAGGGCGTGCTCTGCGCAAGTACGCAGTTCTTTAATGAGGAGACGGATTGGTCATCAATGTGGGGTTAATATATGGAGGGAATAATTATGAAAAAAGTAAATATGTTTTTTGCAGCAGCATTGGTGCTGGTGGTATCATGTGCTAAGGAAGAGGTTCCGGCTGTTCAGGATAAGAATGACACCGGCTTGACAAAAATCACTTTCACTGCCGATCTTGAAACTCCTACCAAGACTTCTCTCGTGGAAGGGAAAAAGGTGTATTGGACAGAAGGAGACCGCATTTCCGTGTTCGGTAATGTCGCTTTGGCCAACACTTCGTTCAGTGCTTCGGAAATTAACAATGAAAAGGCGTCGTTTACGGGATATGTTACGGAAGCAGCGACAGATGCTGCATATTATGCAGTATATCCTTATAAGGAATCTAACAAGATTGAAGCAAAGACCGATAGTGAGACGGGAGCTGTAACCACAATATTGACAACAGATATACCGTACTATCAGAAAGCTGTAAAGGGAGGTTTTGATACGGATCTTAATATCATGGTGGCAAAAACAACTCCGGGTGAACAACATCTTTCTTTTAAAAATGTTTGTTCACTGATCAAGTTCACAATTCCTGAGTCATTGACAAATGTGGTCTCTGTCGGAATTACATCAAGAGAGATTTTGTCTGGACGCGTCAGGATTGAATTTTCGGAGGATGGAGAATATGTAATGAATAGTGAGAATAATGATACAGGCACCACGAATTACAAGGAAGTGACATTAGCATCAGAGAGTGGTACTGCATTGGAATCAGGAGATTATTATGCAGTAGTTCGTCCTAACACCTACACCTATTCTCTTTTTCACATCACTGTCACTATGACCGATGGAACTGTTCAGGCTTTCAAGATGAAAGAGAATGAGGAGGCGAAGATGGCAGAGAACAATATATATAATCTCGGAACTATTGATATGTCCAAGATGAATTCGTTCAAAGTCACTAATGCCCCGGTAGGTGATTTCCCTATGGGAGTCGCTACATATCAACTTACTTGGGAAGGCGGCTCTCCAACATTCACGAATCGTACGAAAGATATTGCCACCGTGGATGTTAACGGGCTTGTAACATTTACGGGAAAGGTAGGAAAAGCCATCGTTGGTGTAAATTGTGGAGGTGTTGACCATAGGGTTGCATTCAATATTACCAAGGGATATTACCGCGAGACATTTGATGTACAGAGTAACGCAAGTAATTGGGTTGCAGAAAAAGGTGGCTCTTCTACTTATGTTAAGGCCACAGAATCTACAGAGGCATATAATCTTTATACTCCTGCAAGTCAAACTAATGGAAAATATCGTGTAGATGCAAAACGTTCTGGAACTACATATCTCACAAGGGATTTCCCTGTCTTGTGCTTCAGATTTGATGACGTTATTGATAAGAACTCGTCAAATACAAGAAATATAAATATAGACTCATCAGGAAAAACAGAAAACGGTGTTGAATACAAAGGTAATATTGGAGGCAATGACAATAAGTGGAAGACCAAATACAAGTGCTCTGATGGTTCAGCTATATTGATATACGATCTTTCTTCTCAGGCATTCCCTACTGGTGGTGAACTTCCTGTCGGTGAGATGCTTGAATTAAGCACATTCTGTATCAAGTATGCAGATATCCCTCTTTTAGAAAGTCAAACTGCCGGAGATATTTCATATAGAATGTTTTGGTTCAACACCTTCAAGACAATGGACGAGATGAATGAGTATCTTCAGGCTTGGTCTACAAAGACAAATATAACTTATAACTAAGATTCATTAAATGAAAAGACAGTTACTTATAGTCCTAGCAGCGGCGTCCGCACTGATATGTGCGGCGTCCTGCACGGATTATCTTAA
>CAZMNZ010000053.1:10791-13719 GCA_964567765.1 uncultured Muribaculaceae bacterium | reverse complement strand
CCCGACCCTCTGCTTGTAAGGCAGACGCTCTGAACCAACTGAGCTACGCTCCCTTAAACAGGACTGCAAATATACGGATATTTTTCATATCTGCAAATTTTATCTGCAAAATTTGCCCTGAATAATGCTAATTTGCTCTTGCTGCAGGCTGCTGCTTCGGTTCTTTCACAAACTCGGCGCCTGATATCTTGTCGAATTCAGCCTCGGAGATCATGCGGCAGTTACCGTTGAATGTCGAGCCAAGTTCGACGGAAAGTCTCTTGATGTGGAGGTTTCCGTTCACAACACAACCCTCCTTAAGTGCGAGAGTGTCCTTAACAAAGACATTGCCCTCGACCTTGCCCCAAAGGTCGATATTAGCACAGATTATGTCGCCCTGAACATTGGCCTTCTCACCGATGACCACACGACCCTTAGTCTGCACCTTGCCCTCAAAGGTTCCGTCGATGCGGATGTCATAAGGAGAGACGATTTCGCCCTTGATGATGGTTCCTGCAGAGATTCTGCTGATGGAATTCACATTAACCTCTGGTTCTAACTTTGCCATAATATAATTATTTAATGATTTTCCTACTGCTTTCCGTGACAGTTCTTGAACTTCTTTCCAGAGCCGCAAGGACAAGGATCGTTACGTCCCACCTGCTTCTCCACATGCACAGGCATGTTGCTCTTGGAGTCCGGTCCGTTTGTAACGAGATCGGTGCGGGATGTCTGCATCTGGCTCATATCCGGCTTGCGCTGCTGTGCAGGAGCCTTTGCCTGCGAAGCGTCACGAAGCGGAATGAATGCACGCATCAGGAACGAGAGCACGTCCTTGTTCAGTTCCTCCAGCATCTGGCTGAAGAGATTGAAGCTCTCGAACTTGTAGATCAGAAGCGGATCCTTCTGCTCGTATGTCGCATTCTGAACCGACTGCTTCAGGTCGTCCATATCACGAAGATGCTCCTTCCAGTGCTCGTCCACCTGATAGAGGGTGATGGTCTTGCTCAACGCCCTAGCAATCTCCTTACCCTCAGACTCATACGCCTTCTTCAGATCGACCGAAAGAGTCAGCATCTTGCGTCCGTCCGAGATCGGAATCGCGATATTCTGATAGATCGCTCCCTGCTTCTCATACACATCCTTGATGATAGGAAAAGCCCTCTGGACCATTGTGTCCATACGGCGCTCATATGTCTCGAGCATCTGCTTGCGAAGTCTGTCAACAAGTTCAGCAGGCTTTGCGTGATTATAGACCTCCTCATCGAAGCCCGGCTCCACAGAGAGCGCTGTCATCGTATATTCAGCGAAGTACTCATAAGGCATTCCTTCCGACTTGTCGACAATGATCTGAGCGATGTCCTGCATCATGTTCATGACATCGATCTCCACTCTTTCACCTGAAAGCGCATTGCGTCTCTTGGTGTAGATCACCTCTCGCTGGGAGTTCATCACGTCGTCGTACTCAAGGAGTCTCTTACGGATACCGAAGTTGTTCTCCTCCACCTTCTTCTGGGCCCTTTCGATCGAGCTGTTAAGCATCGGTGCCTCAAGGGCTTCGTTGTCCTGCATTCCCAGACGGTCCACTACTCCGGCAATCTTCTCAGAACCGAAAAGACGCATGAGCTTATCCTCAAGTGAAACATAGAAGATGGATGATCCGGGGTCTCCCTGACGTCCGGAACGTCCTCTGAGCTGACGGTCCACACGACGGCTGTCATGACGTTCCGTTCCGATGATGGCAAGTCCACCTGCCGCCTTCACTTCATCCGGCAGTTTGATGTCGGTTCCTCGACCGGCCATATTGGTTGCGATGGTCACGGTTCCCGGCTCTCCGGCATGCTTCACGACCTCCGCCTCGCGCGCATGCTGCTTGGCGTTGAGCACCTGATGCTGGATGCCGCGCAGACGGAGCATACGGCTCAGGAGCTCGGAAGTCTCAACATCGGTCGTACCCACGAGGACCGGTCTGCCTTCTGATGTGAGTTCGACGATCTTATTGATCACGGCCTCGAACTTGGCCTTCTTTGTCTTGTATATCAGGTCGTTCTGGTCATGACGGGCAATCGGCCTGTTGGTCGGGATCACGACCACATCCAACTTATAGATCGACCAGAACTCTCCCGCTTCCGTCTCCGCTGTACCGGTCATACCGGCAAGTTTGTGATACATACGGAAGTAGTTCTGAAGCGTGATGGTTGCGAATGTCTGTGTCGCTGCCTCCACCTTCACATTCTCCTTTGCCTCGACCGCCTGGTGCAGACCGTCGCTCCAACGGCGTCCTTCCATGATACGTCCGGTCTGTTCATCGACGATCTTCACCTTTCCGTCGGCGATGATATAGTCGATTTCCTTATCGAACATGGTATATGCCTTAAGGAGCTGATTCACAGTATGTACGCGCTCTGACTTAAGAGCAAAGTCCGCAAGGATCTCATCCTTCTTGACCTGTTTTTCCTCGGCAGAAAGGTCCTTGTTCTTCTGAACCTCGGCCACAGCCGCACCCACGTCCGGAAGGACGAAGAAATTCGAGTCAGAAAGATTGCCCGTAATCAGGTCACGTCCCTTGTCGGTCATATCTACGGAGTGCTGCTTCTCATTGATCACGAAGTAGAGTTCGTCCGTGATGAAAGGCATCTCGCGCTCGTTATCCTGAATATAATAATTCTCCACCTTCTGGAGCAGCTGCTTCATGCCTGACTCGCTGAGGAACTTGATCAGCGGCTTGTATTTAGGATAGCCCTTGAACGCTCTGAAAAGGAGGACTCCACCGTCCTTCTCGTTGCCCTCGGCTATAAGTTTCTTTGCTTCGTTAAGCAGTTGGTTCACAAGGGTCTTCTGTGCGCTATAGAGACGCTCCACATATGGCTTGAACTCCATGAACTGCTGGTCTTCTCCCTTTGGAACAGGGCCTGAGATGATCAGAGGAGTACGGGCGTCGTCGATAAG
>CAZMNZ010000053.1:6840-10781 GCA_964567765.1 uncultured Muribaculaceae bacterium | reverse complement strand
GTCGATAAGTACCGAGTCGACCTCATCGACGATGGCGAAGTGGTGTTTGCGCTGAACGAGATCGTTCTGCGAAACCGCCATATTGTCACGAAGATAGTCAAAACCGAATTCGTTGTTGGTACCGAAGGTGATGTTGCATGCATATGCCTTCCTGCGGGCATCGCTGTTCGGATGATGCTTGTCGATGCAATCTACACTAAGGCCGTGGAACTGATAGAGCGGGCCCATCCACTCCGAGTCTCGCTTGGAGAGGTAGTCGTTGACCGTCACCACATGCACTCCCTTGCCTGCCAATGCGTTAAGGAACACCGGGAGGGTCGCCACGAGGGTCTTTCCTTCTCCTGTCGCCATCTCGGCAATCTTACCCTGATGCAGGACGATACCACCGATGAGCTGCACGTCATAGTGCACCATGTCCCAGGTCATCTCGTTTCCACCTGCCATCCAGTGGTTCTGCCAGAGGGCGTAGTCCCCTTCTATGGTCACGAAGTCCTTGGTCGCGCTGAGGTTGCGGTCGAAATCCGTAGCCTTCACCTTGATCACAGGGTTCTCCTTGAATCTTCTTGCAGTGGACTTCATGATGGCGAATGCCTCAGGAAGAATCTCATCGAGGACTTTCTCCATGGTCTCGTCAACCTTCTTCACGAGTTTGTCTGACTCTGTGGCCAGCGCTTCCTTCTGTGAGAGCGGAATATCCTTTTCAATCTCCTCCTTGATCTGAGCGATGCGTGCCTCATCTTCTGCAATCGCAGCCTGAATCCTGTCCTTCAGTTCCTGGCATTTTGCTCTGAGTTCATCATCCGAAAGCGTGTCGATCGACTTATAGGCTTCAAGAACCTTGTCCAGCATAGGCCTGATGGCCTTCATGTCACGGTCTGCCTTAGTACCGAAAATCTTTTTAAAAACGTCTGTAAATGACATATCTTCTATTTATCAATTATTCTTTTCCGTTTGTGCTTATGGCCCAACTGTTCCGTCACCACAAAAACAATGCAGGCTGTCCGGCCTTTACAGCACAAACAACCCACAAATATAATGACAATCTATGATTTACCCAAATTTAGAGGGCGCCGTCTGACAAAATTGCAGTCTATAGACAATCAGTCATGACAAAGGGGATATCCGCATCCCTGAGAAGCGGATGCTTCATATCCTTTTCCGAGAGAAGCGCCTTGTCTGCCGGCACTCCCCAGTCGATGCCCAGATCAGGGTCATCCCATGCAACGGCTCCTTCGCTCTGAGGGGCATAGTAGTTGTCGCACTTGTACTGGAACACAGCCTCCTCCGAAAGAACTGCGAATCCGTGGGCGAAGCCTCTCGGAATGAAGAACTGCCTGTGATTGTCTTCGGTCAGTTCCACAGCGACATGCTTTCCGAAGGTCGGCGAGCCTTTTCTGACATCCACAGCCACATCCAGCACCCTTCCCTTTACGACACGGACCAGTTTTGACTGAGCGTGAGGCGGTTTCTGGAAATGGAGGCCTCTGATCACGCCGTAGCAGGACTTGCTCTCGTTGTCCTGAACGAATTTCACCGGAGCGACCTTTTCTGCAAAGATCTTCTCTGAAAACGACTCAAAGAAATAGCCTCTGCTGTCGCCGAATATGCGTGGTTCTATAATCACCACGCCTGAAATTTCTGTCTGAATGACGTTCATTTTCTTATATTGTGCAAATTATTCTTCTGTCATGCTGAACCGACCTTCTGTCATGCTGAACTTACCTTCTGCATGCTGAACAAAGTGAAGCATCTCTACATCAACGAAGCCTCCGGCACATATCCCGGATCAGCAGGCAACTGCACACCGGCAGCCACCGCTCCGGCTCCTGCCGCGACAGCCAATGCATCGCACCGCTCGTTTTCCGGATGCCCCGCATGGCCCTTGATCCAATGGAAAGCCACCCTGTGCTTCTTCATCAGCGGAAGAAAACGCATCCACAGATCCGGATTCTTCACCTTTGCGAACCCCTTGCGCTGCCAGTTCTCCAGCCAGCCCTTGTTGATGGCATTCACGACGTAGGACGAATCGCTGTACACATGCACCTGGGCATTGTCCCACCTGATGGCCTCCAGTCCCTTGATCACGGCCAGAAGTTCCATCCTGTTGTTTGTGGTCAGGCCGAATCCTTCCGACATCTCCATCTCCCTTCCTGCACACTTAAGAACCACCCCATAGCCTCCGGGGCCGGGATTTCCGCTTGATGCACCGTCTGTAAAAAGATATATCGGAGGTCTTGCCTGCTGCTTTCCGTCTGCCATAACAGTCTTGATAGTCAGAGACTTATTCTATAATCCTGCCGCCACGAGGTTTGATCTCGGTGTCAGGCATCTTGATGGTCATACGATTGTTCACCAGGTCATCATAGTCTGCCCTGCGGTTGAATATATCTATGGCTGCATAGATTGAGGATATCATAGAACGAGGGTCCGCGATGTCGCGTCCGGCCATTTCATATGCCGTTCCATGATCAGGCGAAGTCCTGACAATAGGCAGACCTGCCGTGTAGTTGACGCCCTCCTCGAAAGCAAGAGCCTTGAACGGAGTGAGTCCCTGGTCGTGATACATGGCCAGGACCGCATCGTATTTACTGTAGTTTCCAAGCCCGAAGAATCCGTCAGGAGAATATGGTCCGAAAGCCATGATTCCCTCCTCGTTTGCCGCCTGCACTGCCGGAAGAATGATCTGCTGCTCCTCGTCTCCGAGAAGTCCTCCGTCTCCGCAATGCGGATTCAGACCAAGCACAGCGATCTTCGGAGCATCTATTCCGAAGTCTCTCTGAAGAGAGGTCTTCATCAGACGTAACTTCTTGAGTATCTTTTCAGTAGTTATGCTTTCACAAACATTCTTCAACGGAATATGTCCGGTCACGACACCCACCTTGAGCCTGTCGCACACCATGATCATAGCAACTTCGTCCACCCCGAATTCCTTCTCAAGATATTCCGTATGACCGGTGTATCCGAAGCCCTCGCCGACCATAGCCCTTTTGTTGATAGGTGCTGTCACAAGGACATCTATATATCCGTTCTTAATATCCTCCACTGCCCTTTCGAGCGAGGTCATGGCCGCTTTTGCAGACTCTGCTGTGGACTGTCCCGGTTCCACGAAGACATTTTCCGGAAGGCAGTTCACAATATTCACCCTCTTCTGGTGGACATCCTTTGCTGAACTGATGACGTTTGTATTTATCTGCTCGATATTGTGGATCTGCTTCTTGTAGAAGCCGAAAATCTTTGATGATCCATAGATCACCGGAGTGCAGAGATCCAGCATTCTCTCGTCAGCCAATGCCTTGATAATCACCTCATATCCAATGCCGTTTCCGTCTCCTTGCGTGATACCGACAACTAATTTTCTTGCCATAGCGGTTGAATTTTCTTAAATAACACACAAATATAATCATAATTTCGGGAAGAAAATGTATATTTGCCATAGTTTGGCACATACGAATGCTATATTTACGGCTATGAACGGATTGGACATGGAAATACAGTTTCTGCCGGGAGTCGGCCCCAAGAGGGCTGCACTTCTGCAGAAAGAATTGGGAGTGAGCACGGTAGGAGATCTGCTGAGGCTCTATCCATTCAGATATATCGACAGGAGTTCCGTCGTAAGGATAGCCGACGCAAGACCGGACATGGCATACCTCCAGATAAGGGCCAGGGTGATGCGGGTTGAACTTTTCGGCAATTCATCGGGCAGTATGGAAGCACCTGGAGAAGGCGCGGGAGCGAAGGAGAAGGCGATGAAGTTCAACACCGTGAAAAGGATGAGCGTATGGATTTCAGACGGTTCGGGGGAGATGGAGACTGTCTTTTTCAAGGGTATCAAATGGATGTATGAGAAACTGGTTCCGGGAAGCGAATTCATATTCTTCGGCAAGCCGACTGCATTCAACGGAAGGATAAACATGGTGCATCCTGAGGTGGATGCCGTCAGC
>CAZMNZ010000053.1:0-6740 GCA_964567765.1 uncultured Muribaculaceae bacterium | reverse complement strand
TACACCAGCACCGAGAAACTCAAGAACAGCGGCATCACGGGCAAGGTCATGACCAAGATAATGACTGCGACTGTCGAAAGAGGGCTACCATGCATGGAGGAGACACTGCCGGAATATATAATGAAGCAATGCGGCCTGGTTCCCCTGCATTTTGCTGTGCGGAACATACATTTCCCGAAGGATATGATTTCGCTGGAAAAGGCAAAGTACAGGCTGAAATTCGAGGAACTCTTCTATCTGCAGTTGTCGCTGCTGAAACAGAAATATGTGCGCAGCAGGTCCGAGCAGGGCATCATGATGCCAAGGGTGGGAGACGCGTTCAATAAATGTTACGAATCCCTTCCCTTCCCTCTGACCGGCGCCCAGAAAAGGGTCATAACAGAGATCCGCAACGACATGAAGAGCGGGCATCAGATGAACCGTCTTCTGCAGGGTGATGTGGGTAGCGGAAAGACGATGGTGGCTGTCCTCACTGCACTGATAGCCATCGGAAACGGCTTCCAGGCATGCATCATGGCTCCGACGGAAGTACTTGCACAACAGCACTTTAAGAATATACAGAAATTCCTTGCCCCGACCGGCGTGCGCTCGGCACTGCTCACCGGAAGCAGCAAGACTTCCGAGCGTCGCGAGGTGCATCAGGGACTGGAAGACGGGAGCATAGGCATCATAGTCGGAACCCATGCCCTGATCGAGGACAACGTGGTGTTCCGTAACCTCGGACTGGCCATAATCGACGAGCAGCACAGGTTCGGAGTGGAGCAGAGGTCGAAACTCTGGAGGAAAGCCTCCTGCGGTGCTCCGCCTCACGTCCTGGTCATGACGGCGACTCCTATTCCGAGGACACTGGCAATGACACTGTACGGAGATCTCGACGTGTCGGTGATCGATGAACTGCCTCCGGGACGAAAGCCGGTGCAGACAATCCACGCGACAGAGGGAAAGCGCCCTGCACTGTATAAGTTCATGCGCGACCAGATCGCCCTGGGCCATCAGGTCTTCGTCGTATATCCTCTTATAAACGAAACTGAAAAACTTGATTATCAGAGTCTTGAAGCAGGAGCAGAAGACATCATAAAGCACTTCCCATTCCCTCCTTACAAGACTGCCGTGGTGCACGGAAAGCAGACCAACGATGTGAAGAAATTCAACATGGATGCCTTCGCGGCAGGCAGGGCAAACATCCTTGTTGCGACTTCTGTGATAGAGGTGGGGGTGGACGTCCCGAATGCTTCCGTGATGGTGATAGAGAGCGCAGAGAGATTCGGACTCAGCCAGTTGCACCAACTCCGCGGACGAGTGGGACGAGGCAGCGAAAAGTCGTTCTGTGTGCTGATGACCGGTCCGAAGATGAGCAAGGAATCAAGGCACAGGATCGAACTCATGTGCGCCACGGAAAACGGCTTCGAACTGGCGGAAGAGGACATGAAGATGAGAGGTCCGGGAGACCTTGAAGGCACCCAGCAAAGCGGTCTGCCGATCAGTCTGAACATAGCCTCGCTGGCAAAGGACGGACTTATCCTCAATGCGGCAAAAGACTGCGCAGACGCTGTTCTGAGCGCGGATCCGACCTTGCACGAAGACAGGAACCAGTTGCTTCGCAAAGAACTGAGGAAAGACAAATATCAGATCAAGGATTATAGCAAGATAAGTTAATGGTAACGGAATTATTACAGAAGTATATCTGGCTGGTGCAGACCTTCATCCGCGCCGGAGAAAAGGGTCTCAGTCTTGAGGAGGTTTCGGCCAAATGGGAAGACAGATTCGACAGCCAGTATTCGCGACGCACCTTCAACAACCATCGCGAGGCGGTGGAAGACGTGTTCGGAATCAGGATAGACTGCAACAGGAGCACTAACAGATACTTTATCGAATACAGCGAGGACGTCTCTGACGAAGACGCTGAGAGAGCATGGCTGATCAACACCTTCACAGTGAACAACATGCTGTCGCTCGGCAAGGAAAGGCTGTCAGGAAGAGTCTCGGTGGAGGACATCCCATCGGGACATAACCATCTGACCAGTGTCATGGAAGCGATGACGGAGGGACATGTAATCCGCATCTCCTATTTGAAATACACCAGTTCAAAAGCCGACATCTATACCCTGAGGCCATACGCCGTAAAGGAATTTGCAAAACGTTGGTATATCGTAGGTTACTGTCTGGAGCGCGAGGCACTCAGAGTCTATGGTCTGGACAGGGTGCATAGTCTGGACATTCTTGAAGAAAGGTTTGAGATGGAAAAGGGATTCGATGTCGATGAACTTTTCGCGACCAGTTTCGGAATATATCTCCCGGAGGAAGCAGCAAAGACGATAACGTTCAGAACCTCAGCAACGGAAGCGAAATATCTCCGGGACCTGCCGATTCACAGCAGTCAGGAGGAGGTCTCGTCAGACGGCGAATCCGTGATATTCAGCATTTTCGTATGCCCGAACAGGAACCTGATCATGGAATTCTGCAAATATGGCGACCGGCTGGAAGTTCTCGCTCCAGAGAGCATCCGCAACGAGGTAGCCGCGCAACTGACCCGCGCCGCCGCACTATACGGTGGCACGCAACTCCCGAAATAACAGAGAGTTATGAAAAGTGCGTGCCGCCAACGGGGAGCACGCAAAAGTTGTAACTCAGTGAATACCAACAATATATATGCCACCAAAAATATGAAGTTAATCAAGAATTCAATCAGACTCGTGGTGCTGGCCGCGGTCATCATCGGAATTTTCAGTTTTATGAAAAAGGAAACGTTAAACTCAGAAGGATTCATCGCGAAAAGCGACATAGAGATCGAGAACGGTGTCATGACTCCGGAAGCGCTGCTGGCTTTTGGCAGACTGTCAGATCCTCAGGTTTCACCGGACGGAGAATATATATTATATGGTGTCAGCTACACTTCTGTGGAAGACAACCGTTCGAGCCGCAACCTATATATATGCAAACTTGACGGCTCTGACAATCAACTGATTACAAGATCCGGAAAGAGTCTCAGCAATGCAAGATGGAGTGCTGACGGAAAGCGCGTGATCTTCCTTATGGGCAGCCAGATATGGTCTGCGGGTCTGAGCAGGAAGGCAGGCGAATGGAAGGTTGGAAGCCTTAGAAAGCACACTGATGTACCGGCTGGAATCGGTGAATTCAAACTGTCTCCTGACCAGCAGAAGGTCATGTATGTCAGCACAGTCAAGAGTGCCGTCAAGAGCCCATCTGACTGCTACGAAGACCTTGACAAGGCTACGGCATATACCACAGACGACCTGATGTACCGTCATTGGGACCACACCGTGATGGAGGTTCCCCACACTTTCGTTGCTGATTTCGATCCTAAGGGCAAGTCACTCATAACCCCGGAAAATTCAGTTGACATTCTGGACGGAGAGGCTGAAATATACGAACTCCCTACCGAACCGTTCGGAGGACTCGAACAGTTGTGCTGGAGCCCGGACGGACGATTCATAGCATACTCATGTAGAAAACTCGCCGGTAAGAAATATGCATTCTCTACCAACACTGAGATTTACATATATAATGTACGCACGCGCGAAACAGAAGTCATCGACATGAGGGGCGGATACGACACTGACCCTGTGTGGAGTCGTGACGGAAGCCGTATCTGCTGGATCAGCATGGACAGAGACGGATATGAGGCTGACAAACAAAGACTTATGGTGGCATATATCGACTGGAGCGAGGTCTCGGAGGACGGCAGCGGAATGCCGAAGGTCTGGGGCATGACAGATGTTACCGAGCAGTTCAGATACAACGTCAGTTCACCTGTGTGGAGCGAGGATTCGCAGAAGATATATTTCGTATCGCTTGCAGAAGGCCTGCAGGGCATTTTCGTTGCCGACGGGCCGGCTGATGTCATGCCAGAGGGCGTCAAGGCAAAGAAGTCTGCTCCTTGGAAAATTGAGAGGATCACTGCTGACAATCAGTGGAATGACTTCGGATCACCTTTCCACATAACCGAGTCTGAAGATGGATCATGCACCCTCTATTCAACATGGTGCAGCATGGACTTCCCTACTGAACTGGTAGCCGTCACTGTTCCATCCGCGGCTGAATACGAGGAATCCACAGCAGGGGTGCCAGTCATGAAAGGCGTTGGTTACAAGCCTGTTACCAACGAGAACGAGCACATTCTTTCCCAACTTGCCGAGCATGACACCGAAGCCAGAATGGTCAAGACTGTGGACGGAAAAGACATGCTCACATGGGTGCTCTACCCTCCTCAGTTCGATCCTTCCAAGACCTATCCTTCCATTCTGATCTGCCTTGGAGGCCCTCAGGGCACTCTCAGCCAGGGATGGTCCTACAGATGGAACTACCGTCTGATGGCGGCACAGGGTTACGTGGTCGTGCTTCCGAACAGACGCGGAACCACCGCGTTCGGTCAGGAATGGACAGAGCAGATTTCAGGAGACTACCCTGGACTGAACATGCAGGATTATCTTGCAGCAGCACGCAACGTGAAGGCAGAACCGTTTGTGGACAAAATGGCGGCATGCGGAGCAAGTTACGGCGGATATTCGGTATATTACCTCTGCGGCACCCATGGAGACGTGTTCGATGCCTTCATAGCCCACGCCGGAATCTTCAACGAAGAGCATATGTATATGACCACAGAGGAGATGTGGTTCCCTAACTTCGACAACGGAGGACTTCACGAGTGCGTCATCGATGCTCGCGTAGGCACACCGGAGTGCCCTGTGGGACCGGCAGGAGACGGCGTCACATTCGGAGGAATCAAGCAGGGCGGATCACCTTGGAGCAACGATCCGAAGGCAGTAAGGCATTACGAACTCTCTCCACATAAACTGGTTACCAGATGGCATACGCCTCTGATGGTAATTCACGGCGGAATGGATTACAGAGTGCCTGTCGATGAGGGAATGGCAGCCTACAACGCCGCTCAGATGATGGGCGTGCCTTCAAGGCTGCTCATCTTCCCGGACGAAAATCATTGGATATTGAAGCCACAGAACGCAATGCTGTGGCATAGAGAATATTTCCGTTGGCTGGAAGATTGGTGCAAATAACGGAATTGACGGCTGCAATCATTTGCGGCCGTCTTTCTTTTCATTCTCTTCATCGACTTCATGGAAAAGGAGACCAGCTGCATAGCATATGCCCATGGTGAATAGATATCGCCAAGCACCAAACAATGCCATCAGAAGGAACACTGTCCCTGCCGCAAATAGCATTATTGAGCATATTCTTTCCATACTGTTTTCTTTAATGTCAATTACCCTTTTCATACTAGCAACATATTTTTATGAAATATGTAACAATTAACGATGACATCATAAACATATTCAGAGTAGTCGGTGTACTTATCACCAACATCTGATTACAATACCAGTCCGTAAACAGAATTTCCCCTGAGTTCTTCCTCAATTCTGAGCAGCCTGTTATATTTTGCTATTCTCTCGGAACGGCTGAGTGAACCGGTCTTGATCTGTCCGCAGTTTGTCGCGACGGCAAGGTCCGCAATGAATGTGTCCTCTGTTTCGCCAGACCTGTGAGAAACAATCGCCTTGTAACCGTTCCTCTGAGCCATCGCTATCGCCTCAAGAGTCTCTGTCAGAGTACCTATCTGATTGAGTTTAATCAGGATAGCATTACCACAACCTGTCTTGATTCCTTTTGCCAGGTAATCCACATTCGTGACGAAGAGATCGTCTCCGACCAACTGGCAATCATCACCGAGTTCCTGAGTGAGGAATTCCCAACCGCTCCAGTCGTTTTCTGCCATTCCGTCCTCTATGGAGTCGATCGGATAGGTTGTTATGAGTTTCTTGAGATAAGAGATCTGAGCATCCCTGTCAAGTCGGCGTGCCTCCGGGCCTTCGAATATCGTGTAGTCGTAGTGATAATCCTTATAGAATTCCGAACTGGCACAGTCAAGAGCAAGAGTCACATCTTCTCCCGGCTTATATCCCGCTTTCTTGATGGCCATGACGATGAGGTCAAGCGCCTCTTCCGTGCTCTTCAGATCGGGAGCAAAACCGCCTTCGTCTCCGACTGCTGTGCTCAACCCCTTCTCTCTGAGTAAACCTTTAAGGGCATGGAAGACTTCTGCTCCCATTCTGAGTCCTTCTGCGAAACTGTCGGCGCCGACCGGACGGATCATGAACTCCTGAAAGGCGATCGGAGAGTCACTGTGTGACCCACCGTTGATTATATTCATCATCGGAACAGGCATGACATTCGAGTTCGGGGCACCGAGATAACGATAAAGAGGTGTTCTGACGCATTCCGCGGCAGCTTTTGCAACTGCGAGCGACACAGCCAGAATGGCATTTGCGCCCAGACGGCTCTTGTTCGGTGTACCGTCCAGTTCAATCATCTTCTTATCAATGGCTGCCTGTTCAAAGACGCACATTCCTACGATTTCCGGCGCGATAACCTCATTCACATTGGCAACTGCCTTGAGAACTCCTTTTCCGAAATACCTTCTGGTATCTCCATCTCTCAATTCAATTGCTTCATGTTCTCCTGTGGATGCCCCGGATGGGACAGAAGCCACTCCCCTGCATCCGCAATCCAGAATAACTTCAGCCGAAACTGTCGGCGTGCCGCGAGAATCCAAAATCTCACGAGCTGATATCTTTTTAATCTTCATATCTGACAAATTTATAAAACAGTCCGTACAAATCAAAATCTCTGCCAACCATGAGTTCCCGTATGGATTTCCAATCCTCTCCGTCCGGTGGCACGCATATCGCTGACCCTCAGCCGTT
>CAZMNZ010000052.1:0-13801 GCA_964567765.1 uncultured Muribaculaceae bacterium | reverse complement strand
TTGCGGTGGACTGATAGTTTTCAGAAACTTAAAACATCTACATATGAAAGTCATCAACCTTGGAGAGAAGAATTCCATTCTCAACAAATTCGTTGCGCAGATGCGCGACAAGAAGATCCAGAAGGACAGCATGAGGTTCCGCAAGAACCTTGAAAGACTCGGAAACATCTTTGCGTATGAGATCAGCCAGGTACTTGAGAGCAGCGAGAAGGCTGTCACCACTCCTCTGGGGATCGCCAGCATACCGACATACGACGAGAAGATCGTGGTTGCGACCATCCTCAGGGCAGGTCTTCCTCTGCACGAGGGAATCTTCAACTACTTCGATGATGCACAGACCGCCTTCGTGGCAGCATACAGAAAGTATGACAAGGGAGAGGACTTCCATATCAACATCGAATACTGCAGCACCCCTGACCTGACAGGCAAGACACTCATCCTTGCTGACACAATGCTCGCTACGGGAGCCTCTCTTGAAGTGGCCTACAACAGGCTCTGCGAAGAAGGCGAGCCTAAGCACACCCATTTGGTCTGCCCTATCAGCAGTGCATATGCAGTGGAATATATCAAGAAGCATCTTCCGGGTGACCGCGTGACTCTCTGGGTAGCAGCCATAGACGAAGAACTCACCAGCCACTCATACATAGTCCCTGGTCTGGGAGACGCCGGCGACCTCGCCTTCGGCAAAAAGAAATAGGCCTATAACTCTTTACGGAGACGAGCCTTAGGAATCCCCAGCTGATCGCGATACTTGGCAATTGTACGGCGCGCAACCTTGTAGCCCTTAGCGGTCATGCGTTCCACAAGTTCGTCATCCGTCAGCGGCTTGCGCTTGTTCTCATTATCGACACATTCCTGGAGAGCCTTCTTGAGTTCGCGGGTGGAGACCTCCTCACCATCCTGATTCTCAAGACCTTCCGAGAAGAAATATTTAAGGGAATATATACCGAAATGGGTTTCGATATATTTGCTGTTCACAACACGTGAGATGGTGGATATGTCGAAACCTGTCTTTTCAGCGATATCCTTCAGAACCATCGGCTTGAGGTTTGTCTCATCACCATCGATGAAATACTCGTGCTGGTAATCCACGATTGCCTGCATCGTGCTTGACAATGTGTTGTGACGCTGCTTGATGGCTTCAACGAACCACTTGGCCGAGTCCAGTTTCTTCTTTACGAATGCGGCTGCCTCCTTCTTCTCGCGCTCCGACGAATTGGCCGCTTCGAGAAGAATGTCAGCATATTTGCGGTTAACCCTTAGTTCCGGTATCGAGAAACGAGGCATGGAGAGTTTAAGTTCGCCATCCAGATACTCTAGAACAAAATCAGGAACAATCTGCTGAGCCTGATCATTATAGGAGTCATCTATCTGTCCGCCGGGAGACGGATTCAGTTTCAGGATCTTGGACATCGCCGCCTTCAGTTCCGTCTCTGTGATCCCCATCCTGCTGATTATCTTCTGGAAATGCTTGTTGGTGAACTCGTTGAAATAATTCGTCAGGATCTTCGTGGCATTGACGACTTCCGGAGTCTTCTTCATGAATCTGATCTGAAGAAGCAGACACTCACGCAGGTCACGCGCCCCGACACCAGCCGGTTCAAACTCCTGGACGATCTTCAGCATGTCCAGCACCTCCTGCTCATCAGTCTCGACATTTGCCCTGAACGACAGGTCGTCCACTATGCTGTCAATGCTCCTGCGGAGATATCCGTCATCGTCCAGACTTCCGATTATGAACGAAGCCACTGCATACTGATGTTCGGTGAGGCTTCTGTACCCCAGCTGCTCCTGAAGGCTCTGGGTAAAACTTTCCTTGACCGAAAACGTGCTGTACTGCGGACGCTCATCCTTGGTGTTGAAGTTGTCAGACCTCAGGCGGTAACTCGGAATGGAGTCATCTTCCTTATATTCAGATAGAGAGACTTCGCGTGGAGCCTCATCCCCCTCCTTCTCCGACTGGACATCTTCATCCAGAACCGGATTCTCTTCCAGTTCCTTACGGATTCTCTGTTCAAGTTCCTGCTGAGGAAGTTCGATCAGTTTGATCGTCTGGATCTGCAGCGGAGAAAGTTTCTGAGTCTGCTTGAGTTCTAAACTTTGCTTCAACATAGCCAAAGGTAATTAAAACGATTACAATGCGGGCGACAAGGGGCGAAGCACCTTCAGTGTATCAATCACATAAGCATTTTCCCTGTCCACCACCGGGAAGGAAATGTTCTCCTTGACGACGAAGGCACTCGGAAACTCATATCTGATCCTTTCCAGAAGAGCCATTGCCTCCGACTTTGTCCTGAAGTCGCCTACGGTCACCTTGAAATATGGATTTGCATACGTTCTGTATGCCACAACATCATGATAAAGGCTTTCAAACCTCTTCAACGTCTCTTCTGACGCCACTCGTGCACTCTGACGGTTGTCGAAGAAGATCCTGACACGATATCCGCTCAAAGTCCTGTCTGAATTCGCGGCAACATGCTTCTGCATGGCATTCATCAGGGAGTCTGACTGGAATATCTCGACATCGGCAGCACCCCCCTCAGACTTCTTCGGCATAAGTTTGAATATATCCTTGCCGACAAGAGAGGTATCGACAGCAGAAGCCGGACGATATACTATGGAATCCACAAGTTCGTAGCCTTCCGGCACAACGATCTCCTGAGCCGAGATTTCATTCAGCCCGGAAAGCACCAGAGCAGCGAGAAAAAGGATTAAGGTTTCAGTTCTTTTCATTTCCAAATTTTTCCAATAGTTCTTTCAATGGTATGTCTTTCAGTCTTATCGGAACCGCAGCGTTCTTTCCATATTTCGCCTTGGCATTCAGATCGACCGTGCAGTTGTTGAGTTCCTCCTGATTCGCAAGCACCATAAGATCCTTGAAACCAGCCCCTTGCGCCAGCGAGACCTTTGCTTTCAGAGCATATGTCTGCGAGGTTTTTGCAGCAAGAGTGAAGGAATCCATCGCCAGCTTACCAATAACCTTGCCAGAATGAACGAGCGAACCGTCGATTTCTGAAATCTGCACCTGACGGGCGGGATTGTCCACCCCCACGGAAAGCGACAGATCAACGCCCTTGAACCCACGCACACTGACGGATTCAATGCCGACCGAGGTTATCCTTATATCCTTCACCCCCTTGCAGCCGGCAAGACATAGCACAGCCGCGAGCAAGGCAAGGACAATCCGATATGACTTACGTTTCATGGCAACACACTTTTACAAAGGTTACATTCATGCAAAGGTAACGATATTCGGCGAAAAATCCTATCTTTGCCCCCGATTGGAAAACAGACATGAAAAAGGTATATATAGAAACATACGGCTGTCAGATGAACGTCAACGACAGCGAAGTGATCTTGTCGATTCTTCAGGACGACGGATACAGTCTGACAGAAAGCATCGAGGATGCTGACGTGATTCTCGCGAACACCTGCTCTATCAGGGACAATGCGGAGCAGAGGATCTGGGGAAGGATCGACCAGTTCAAGATTCAGAAAAGGAACAGGGACGGAGTCGTGATCGGCATCGTGGGATGCATGGCTGAGAGACTTAAGGACGAACTTCTCAAGAATGTGGATCTGGTGGCAGGCCCGGACTCATACAGGAACCTGCCGGCACTGCTCGCGGCGATAAGGCCGGACAGCCCGCAGATGGACGTGCTTCTCTCGCACGAGGAGACTTATGCCGACATAACCCCTGTCAGACTTGACAGGAACGGGGTTTCCGCATTCATTTCCATAATGAGAGGCTGCAACAACGTATGCTCTTACTGCGTGGTTCCATATACCCGCGGAGCGGAAAGAAGCCGTGACCCTTACACTATCGTGAACGAGGCACGGGACCTTTTCAGCCGCGGATACAAGGAGGTCACCCTTCTCGGCCAGAACGTGGACTCATACAACTGGAAGGACAAGGAGGATCCGAAGAAGAACGTGAATTTCGCAGCCCTGCTCAGGATGGTTGCGCAGATCAGTCCCGAACTTCGCGTGAGGTTCTCCACATCTCATCCCAAGGACATCAGCGACGAAGTCATCTGCACCATGGCCGAGTATGAGAACATCTGCAAGCACATCCACCTTCCGGTGCAGTCCGGAAGCAGCATAATGCTTGAGAAGATGAGACGCAAATACAACAGGGAGTGGTATCTGGAAAGGGTAGAGAAGATCCGCAGCGTGATTCCGGACTGCGGTCTGACGACCGACGTCATCGCGGGATTCTGCGGCGAGACCGACCAGGATCATCAGGACACCCTCACCCTCATGGAACAGGTGGTGTTCGACTCCGCATTCATGTTCGCATACTCCGAGCGTCCGGGCACCCTTGCGTCAAGGAAATATCCGGACGACATCCCATATGAGAAGAAGACGGAAAGATTGAATGAGATCATCGCGCTTCAGGGACGCATGAGTCTGAAGAGCAACGAGAAAGAGATAGGCAAAGTGTTGAAGGTCCTGGTGGAGGGTCCGTCAAAGAAGAACCCTCAGGAACTTTGCGGAAGGGCAAGCAGCAACAAGATGTGCGTGTTCCCTTCACGCGGAGAAAAGGCAGGAGACTACTGCCTTGTGAAGGTAGAGAGCGTCACTTCGGCCACACTGCTCTGCAGCAGGGTGGATTAGAGAAGTTCAAAGAGTTTCTGAGCCGCAGAACGGGCCTGGATCGTATCGATCTGGGCCTTATATTTTTCATGCATCTTCTCGAACTCCGCCTTGTGGGTTTCCTTCAAAGGCTCGGCAGGAGGAGAGTCCATCTTAAGAGGATTGATGGGGCTTCCGTTCTTCCATACGCGGAAATCAAGATGAGGACCGGTCGAGCGGCCGGTCGAGCCCACATATCCTATGACTTCACCCTGACGGACACGCTTGCCCGGAGTGATGCCTTTTCCATATTTCGAAAGATGCAGATATGCAGTGGAATAGACCGAGTTATGCCTGATCCTCACTGTCTTTCCGCCGGCCCCTTCATTCTTCACGCTCGTGACGACACCGTCGCCTATGGTCATAACAGGAGTGCCGACAGGAGCAGCATAATCCACTCCGGTGTGAGGCCTAACCTTCTTGGTCACCGGATGGCGGCGGGCATAGGAAAAACCCGAACTGATGCGGGAGAATTTCAACGGCGCTTTGAGAAAAGCCTTCCTCATGCTCTCTCCCTTCTCGTTCCAGTATATGTTTCCGCCGTCCTTCTGGTCATACATCACCGACGGAAGATCGGAGCCGTTGTGAGTGAAGACTGCATATCTCACCGTGTCCACGGAGAGCACTTCCCCGTCGCACATCTTCTCGTCGTAAAGCACCCTGAAACGGTCTCCCTTCTGGAGCCCGAAGAAATCGACGGTCCATGCGTAAATATCTGACAGACTGAGGATGAGATTAGGCGAGACCCCTGCATCGACCATGTCCACCCAAAGCGAATTCGAGATGGTCACATCCGCATAACGGCGCTCCACCGTAACCGGCTTTTCATACACCCACGTTTCGTATGGAGGCTGGCATCGGAAGATGACCTGTGACGAGCGGTCGCGGTCATAGACCAGATATTGGAGCACAGATTCCCCGACCCGCCCGTCGGGCTCGTGAGGAATGACAGCAGAAGGACTGCCGTAGTATGCGGAATAGGTATTGCCCACCCTGAGGGTGCGGACATCGAATACCGTATCACAAGCTTGGGAAAGACCGTATGCCTCAGACGCAGAAAGCCCCAAGGAAGTCAGCAGGGTGGAAAAGAACTGTCCGCTGCGGACCTTGCCGGGCCTGCAGTCCAGGGAATCAAGTTGCGGGAGAGCCGCTCCGTCCTGCCCCATATTCCCGGATGGAGGTTCCGAAACTTCCGCAGAAAATTCAGTGGCGCCAGCCGGGGTTTCCCCCTTTCTTCCACACGAAGAGTAAGCCACCACTAACAATCCTATAATCAATACTTTACAAACTTCTTTCATGTCATCAAAAATTCATCGGATGCAAAAATAGGAATAAAGTTTATAAGTTTGTGGAAATTTTTGGGAAATAGTGGGAGAAAATGGAAAAAAGTTTATACTTTTGCATTCGCAATAGTTGAACTCTCGCACAAACCTAAGTAGAACTGCAATGACCGGCTTTTTTGGAAGACATACGGCAAAAATCGATGACAAGGGAAGACTCGTGATTCCTTCTGCCATCAAGAACGCCGTGCCGGCAGAGCAGATGGAATTCGTCATCAGAAAGGACATGCACTCCGACTGCCTCGAAATGTACACATGGCAGGAGTGGAGCAACATGTCTCAGGCTGTAAGATCAAAACTTGACCTTGCCTTTGACGACGAGCACATAAGATATTGGAGAACATACATGAGCAACACTGCTCCTGTCACCCCTGACGCGAAACTCGGAAGAATCACCATTCCGAAGGAACTGCTGGAGGCGGCCGGCATCACAAAAGAGGTCGTTGTCCTCGGTGTCGACTACAAGGTGGAGATATGGGCAAAGGAAAAGATTGACGGAGGATGCCTCTCACCGGAGGAGTTCCGTCAGATGGGAAAGAAGATATCGGGTCGCATTTAAGAAGGAGGTCTGATATGTCCGAGTACCACACACCAGTACTGCTTGATGAAAGCGTTTCAGCTTTGATCGGCTCACCTTCAGGAATATATGCAGACGCCACATTCGGCGGAGGAGGACACAGTTCTGAGATTCTCAGAAGACTGTCCCCCGACGGTCGTCTCATCTCTTTCGACAGGGACAGCGATGCAATAGCGAACAGGCCGGATGACGACAGACTCACACTGATAAGAAGCGACTTCAGATGGATTCACAACCACATCCTCCATCAGGGATATGCAGAAGGGATCGACGGAGTGCTTGCCGACCTGGGAGTCTCGTCACATCAGTTCGACACCGCGGAAAGAGGTTTCTCGTTCAGATACGACGCGCCCCTGGACATGAGGATGAATCAGGAGGCACAGACCACCGCTGCCGACATAATCAACGGATATGAGCAGGAGGAACTGGAAAAGATTCTGAGGCTCTACGGAGAAGTGGACAACAGCAGAAGGATAGCACAGCTGATCTGCAAGACCAGGGAGCAGAGCCCGATCGAGACCACTGCGCAGCTTGGAAGCGCCATCGAGAGCGCACTCCCGAAATTCGCCGAGCACAAGTTCCTCGCAAAGGTCTACCAGGCGCTCAGAATCGAAGTCAACCATGAGATGAAGTCGCTTGAGAAGTTCCTGAGCGGTGCTGCAAAATCCCTGAAGAGCGGAGGAAAGATGGTCATCATCACCTACCACTCGCTCGAAGACAGGATGGTCAAGAACTTCATAAAGGCCGGAAACATCGAGGGCAAGGCGGAAAAGGATTTCTACGGAAACATCACGGCACCCTTGAGGGCGGTGAACAGAAAGCCGATCCTGCCTCAGGAAAGTGAGATTTCATCAAACACAAGAGCAAGAAGTGCAAAACTCAGAATAGCGGAAAAGATATGAAGCGGTTCAAGGACATAAGGTGGAAGGCAATCGGAAAGGCGATAGGAGCGTTCTTTCTGTCCCTGGGTCGCGGAGACCTGCTTCTGAGGATGAGGGTGGACAAGGCACTACCATATATATTATATGCATTTCTGCTCGGCTGCATAAGCATCTGGATGAGTTACCGGACAGAACAGACAATGCTGGAAGTGCAGGAGAACAACAGGACAATAAGGACGTTGAAGATACACAACGCTCAGATGACATACGAGCTGGTGGGTCTTGACAGGTTAAGCACAGTCGAGACAATGCTCGAAGAAATGGGATCGGAAGTGAAAGCGCCGCAGAAACCGGCAGACATACTTAAATGAGATGAATAAGGAAAAGAACATGACGCATAAGAACAACAGGGTCAGCATGATTCTGTGGGGGCTTTACTGCCTTTTCCTCATCCTGTCTCTCGTCCTGATAATCAAGATCTGCATCCTCCAGTTCGGATGGGAACCGGACCAGACCCTGGTCAGATATTTCCAGCCGAAGAGATACCGCCAGGTCGAGAAGCCTGAAAGAGGTGCCATCATGGACTGCAACGGAAAGTTGCTGGCGATCTCCATCCCGATGTACAACATCAACATGGACTGCACCGTGCGCAAGGAAGAGTTCGCTCTCGCAAAGACTGCGAGAAGACGCGACTCTCTGGAAAACGACTGGAAGGCAAAGGCAAAGGCGCTAAGCAGAGAACTCCCTAAGGTGCTCGCAAAGGACGGCAAGGATGCGGACTATTATTACAATCTGATCATAAGCAACAGAGAGTCCGACCTCAAGGGAAGGAAGAATGTTCCGATAACGAAGAACATCGACCACGAGACTTATCTGAAACTGCTGGAACTGCCTCTTTTCAACGAAGGCAGGTTCAAGAGCGGCCTCATAAAGACGGAGATCGACACTAGGAAATACCCATACGGAAGTCTGGCCGGAAGAGTGATCGGAGACGTCAGGATCAACAAGGAGCACCCTGAGGAGAGCCGTTTCCTCGGAATCGAGGGCAAGTATGACTATATACTCCACGGCACCGAAGGGTCCCAGTGGATGAAGCGCACCGACAAGGGCAGCATAGTGGATCAGGACAGCACGATCATCGAGGTCGTTCATGGTCAGGACATAAGGACAACCCTTGACATTGACATTCAGGACATAGCGGACAGGGCGCTCAGGAAGTATATCGCCGAAGACGACGCCATCGAAGGCGGATGCGTCGTGGTGATGGATGTAAAGACAGGTGGCGTCAAGGCTATGGTGAATCTGCTGAAGAACAGCAAAGGCGTTCTCGGCGAGAACTACAACATGGCAATCGGAAGGCCGGGAGAGCCGGGATCCGTCTTCAAGGCAGTGACACTTGCAACCCTTCTGGAAGACGGGCTTGTCACCCTTGAGACAAAGATCCCTACAAACCACGGAAAGATGGCCGACCTGAGCAAGATAAAGGACGACCAGTATATCAAGAACTATGAGAAGGAAAAGAAGACCGACAGTATAAGCGTCCTGGACGGATTCAAGATATCGTCCAACTATGTGTTCAGAAGACTTACGATAGACAACTATCAGGAAAATCCTCAGGGATTCATCCACAGGCTGTACGACTACCATCTGAACGATTCGTATGAGTTTGACCTCACCGAGAAAGGCGGCACAAGGTCAAGGATCCAGGACTCTGACAGCAAATACTATCTTGCATCTGCAGCCATCGGATATTCCATCATGCAGACTCCGCTGAACATGGTGACGTTCTACAACGCCATCGCAAACAACGGAAAGATGATGAAGCCGTACCTGTTCGAATCGTTTGAAGTCGCAGGCAAGCCGGTCAAGAAGTTCGGTCCGCAGATTCTCAGCGGCTCCATCTTCTCGAAGGCTACTGCCGACACTCTGACAAGGGCTCTGAAAATGGTGACATTGGAGGGAACGGCGACGCGGCTGAAGAACGCCAAGTGCGTCGTTGCGGGAAAGACTGGAACAGCCTGGACAGTGCTCAGTCCGGAAGAGAAGCCTTTGAAGAACGACCCGTTTGTTTCTGAAAACGGCGAAAGAAAGTATCAGGCGACATTCGTGGGATTCTTCCCTGCGGACGAGCCTAAGTACACCGCGATTGTAGTAGTCTATACAAGACCGACCAAGGGAAGCGTTTACGGAGGTGTGATTCCGGCCAAGACATTCCGAGAAATTGTGGACAATCTCTGGTCGCTGGACAGTTCATGGGGAGAAGACTTCCAGGCAAGGGCTAAGATCCCGGAGATGAGACCGGAATATATAGGTACGCGCAAGGGGTCCTCGATTCCGGTGCCGGACGTAAAGGGAATGGGACTGAAGGACGCGATATACGCAATAGAGAACAACGGATACAGATGCCATTATGAAGGAATCGGGCATGTCGTAAGCCAGATTCCGGCGGCAGGAAAGTGTTGCGGGAAAGGAGAAATCATAAAGCTTGTGCTCAGATGAGACTCGACAGAATATTAAAGGACAGCGGCTGCCGTCTTGAAGGCAGACATGGTGCGGTCGAGGTCAGCTCGATCTGCTGCGATTCAAGGAAGGTTTCCTATGGGTCGCTTTTCGTGGCAATAAAGGGCTTTGCCAGTGACGGCCACGACTATATAGCCACTGCTATCGGCAAGGGAGCTCGCGCAATCGTGTTTGAGGATCAGCAGGCATACGAAAGGCAGACTGCCTCGCTAGATATGGAGGGAGTGATTGCAGTGCAGACGGAATCATCCAGGCATGCGATGGCGATCATCGCCGCAAACTTCTACGACAACCCGTCTGATAAGCTTACACTTGTGGGAATCACGGGAACAAACGGGAAGACCACGACAGTGACGCTCCTGCACAGGATGTTCACAGCAATGGGCTACAGTTGCGGACTGCTTTCTACGATTGCCAACTATGTGGGGACAAAGGGAACTGAGGCGGTCAACACCACATCAGACCCTCTTACCATCAACTCACTGCTTGCACAGATGGTGGAAGCCGGCTGCGAATACTGCTTCATGGAAGTGAGTTCGATCGGGGTGGAACAGGAAAGAGTGGCAGGACTTAAGTTCAAGGCAGGAATATTCTCCAACCTGACTCACGACCATCTTGACTACCACAAGACCTTTGCAGAATACCTCAGGTGCAAGAAACTGTTCTTCGACAACCTGCCGTCTGACGCATACGCCATAACCAACATCGATGACAGGAACGGTCTGGTGATGGTGCAGAACACAAAGGCGAAAGTGGTGACATACTCGCTCCGAAGCATTGCGGACCACACATGCAGGATCATAGAGCAGAGTTTTGAGGGGATGCTGCTCAAGACGGACGGAATTGAAAGTTGGAGTTGTCTGATCGGTCAGCACAACGCCTACAATCTGCTTGCGATATACACGACTGCCGTCGTGCTGGGAGCCGATCAGGAAGAGACACTTGTGGCGATGAGCACACTGAAACCGGCGCCGGGAAGACTTGAGAACATGAGAGGCCCGAAAGACATATCAGTGATCATCGACTACGCCCACACCCCGGACGCATTGGAGAACGTTCTCAAGACATTGAGGGAAATCGCACCTGACAGGGAACTCATCTGCGTGTTCGGCTGCGGAGGAGACAGGGACAGGACCAAGAGGCCTGAAATGGGAAGGATAGCACAGAAGATGGCTGACAGGATCATCGTGACGTCCGACAACAGCAGGACAGAAAGGACTGCGGACATCATGGCTGAAATCAAGGAGGGCATGGATATCTCCGGGAAGGCGAAGTCACTGTTCATCGAGGACCGCGAACAGGCCATCAGGACAGCAGTGATGCTGGCCGGACAGGGAGCGACCATACTACTGGCAGGCAAGGGACACGAGACCTACCAGATCATAGGAACAGAAAAAAAACATTTTGACGAAAAGGAAATCGTCGCAGAAGCATTCAGGACAATAGGATAAGACATGATATACCATTTAATAGAATATCTCAAGGGCACAGGGGTGGACATTCCCGGAATGGGACTGTTCAACTATCTGTCATTCAGAGCCATCAGCGCATTTACCATTGCACTGCTCGTCTCTGTCTTTGCTGGAAAGAGGATCATAAGATGGATCCGGAAGAAGCAGATCGGAGAGGAGATCCGCGACCTCGGACTTGAAGGACAGATGCAGAAGAAGGGCACGCCTACGATGGGAGGAATCATCATCTTCCTCGCCATCATGGTTCCAGTACTGCTTTTTGCAGATCTGACGAACATATACACCATCCTCCTGCTCATCAGTTCCGTATGGTTCTTCCTCATCGGATTTACAGACGACTACATCAAGGTGTTCAGAAAGAACAAGGACGGGCTGAGCGCTAAGGCAAAACTTGTCGCCCAGTCACTTCTCGGACTTGCAATCGGACTTGCAGTGTGCTTCAGCGACCAGATCGTGATCCGCGAGGATGTCAGCATTGCCGAGACAATCACCATCGACGCAGTGGAAGACAGCACTGCTGCAGAAGCAGAGATATCCATCATTGAGAAGCACGATGTGGTAAAGAGCACGAAGACGACGATTCCGTTCATCAAGAACCACGAATTCGACTACAAGTGGCTCTCCCCTTTCAAGGGAACATGGGGCTGGTACTGCAAATGGGGCATATATGTGCTGATGATCATCATCGTCATAACCGCATGCTCCAACGGAGTGAACCTGACCGACGGAATGGACGGCCTTGCCACAGGCACCTCAGCGATAGTCGGCGTCGTTCTGGGTATCTTCGCATGGCTTTCAGGCAATATAGTGAACTCAGAATATCTGAACATAATGTATATCCCCGGAAGCGGCGAACTTGCAGTGTTCATGTCAGCCTTTGTGGGTGCGCTGATCGGATTCCTGTGGTATAACTCATTCCCTGCACAGGTCTTCATGGGAGACACCGGAAGTCTGATGCTCGGAGGAATCATAGGAGTGTGCGCCATCCTCATCAGAAAGGAACTTCTCCTTCCGATCCTGTGCGGAATCTTCTTCGTGGAGAGCCTCTCTGTGATGATGCAGACATTCTATTTCAAATATACAAAGAAGAAATACGGTGAAGGAAGGAGGGTATTCAAGATGGCCCCTCTTCACCATCACTACCAGAAGGAAGGCATACCGGCTCTGATCAAGAATCCGGTGAAGGCAATTCCGGAAGCAAAGATTGTGGTCAGATTCTGGATCATCGGAATCATCCTCGCAGTGGTTACAATAGCATTATTGAAGGTCAGATAACATTACGTATATGTCAAGAATAGTAGTTTTAGGTGGTGGTGAAAGCGGAGTAGGATCCGCAGTACTCGCAAAGGTCAAGGGATTCGATGTATTCCTCTCGGACATGGGAAAGTTGTCTGAGAAATACTCTGCCATGCTCAAGGAATGGGATATTCCTTTCGAGCAGGGACAGCATACGGAAGACCTGATCCTCAACGCAGATGAAGTCATAAAGAGTCCGGGAATCCCGGAAACTGCCCCGATGGTGCAGAAGGTGCTCGACAATGGAATCGGTGTGATTTCAGAGATCGAGTTCGCAGGACGATATGACTCTGCGAAGAAGGTGTGCATCACCGGAAGCAACGGAAAGACCACGACCACATCGCTCATCTTCCATCTTCTCCAGCAGGCCGGCCTGAACGTCGGACTTGGCGGAAACATCGGAAAGAGTTATGCCTATCAGGTCGCAACCGAGCAGCATGACATCTATGTCCTGGAACTGAGCAGTTTCCAGCTTGACAACGTATATGACTTCAAGGCAGATATAGCGATCATCACCAATATAACCCCTGACCATCTTGACAGGTACGGATACAACATGGAGAACTATGTGAAGTCAAAGTTCCGCATCACACGCAACATGTCGAGCGAGGACTGCTTCATCTTCTGTTCCGATGATGAGATCACCGTGAACCATCTGAACAAGATCGTAACCCAGGCTCAGAAACTTCCGTTCACACAGAAGAACGAGGTGGAACAGGGCGCTTTCGTAAGGGAGGACAAGATGATCGTGAGGTACAAGGAGCAGGAGTGCGACATGTATCTTCAGGAACTTGCTCTGGGCGGAAGACACAACGTATATAACTCGATGGCGGCCGCTCTTGCAGCCAAGGCCATGGACATTGACAATGAAGTGATCCGAGACGGACTGGCGACCTTCCAGACAGTCGAGCACAGACTGGAAAAAGTCCTCAGCATCAGGGACGTACTTTATATCAACGATTCGAAGGCAACCAATGTGGATGCAGCGTGGTATGCTCTTGAGTGCCAGACAAGACCGGTCATCTGGATCGTCGGTGGCACAGACAAGGGCAACGACTACTCTACCCTTGTGGAACTCGC
>CAZMNZ010000051.1:0-13997 GCA_964567765.1 uncultured Muribaculaceae bacterium | reverse complement strand
TTTTATAACCATACAGGGGTAACTCCCACAACCTATTGAAATATGCCGCTTATAAAGAAGGACTTTGTTGACAGAGTTGTCGACAGGTCAAAATCCGAGGCAAAGGATCTCGTTGATATCATCGCATCGTTTGCCGGAAGCGAACCGAGAAAGGAAGGAGCAAGTTACAAGACAGCCTGCCCTTCATGTGGATCAGAACACTCTCTTGTCATCACTCCCGGCAAGCAGGTGTTCAAGTGCTTCAACTGTAACAGTCTCCAAGGAAAGACACCGCTGGACTACCTTATGAAAGGACAGTCCATGTCCTATACCGAAGCGATAGAATGGCTTGCATCCTACTACAACATGGTAGTGGAATATGAGGAGCCGGCACGAAAGACATCCGCTCCGAAGAAGAAAGGCAAGACTTTCTGTGCCCGCATGCTGGAGGAATCCGGACTGACTGTCGCAGATGTCACTGCCACCGTCAAGGATGACAGCCAGTACAAGCGCCCGACCTTCCACCCCGGCACCATCAACAGCCGGGGCGAAATCGATGAATCCGGAGACGATGCCATCATCAGATATTATGATCTTGAAGGAAAGCCTATCATATACACCGTCCAGAATGACAAGACAGCCAAGGAAAGGGAGTACTGCCGCGTGCGGTACCAGTTCCCGTCTGAACACACGGACAGGAACGGCAGAGAGATGAAGTACCGCAGTCCTTCCGGGGCTCCTACTTTCGTCTATTATCCCCAGAAGATCCGCGCCCTGTATCAGGCTGCCAAACCGATAAACACCTTGTATATCCAGGAAGGAGAGAAGAAGGCAGAGAAGGCCTGCAAGCATGGAATCGACTCGGTGGCCGTCAGCGGCATCCAGAACATCGGGCACAACGGTTCCCTTCCTGAGGAGATCATCAAACTCATCGAAGTCTGCAAGGTCAAGGAAGTTGTCTTCCTGTTGGACTCCGACTGCTTCGACCTGACTCATCACATCAAGGTTGACGATCCTATCGATCGCCGACCTAAAAACTTTTTCTATGCAATCAAGAACTATAAGGAGTACTTCAACAAACTGAAGAATCGTGAAATATATGTTGAACTTTTCTTCGGTTACGTACTCAAGAATGAACGTGACGACAAAGGCATTGATGATCTCCTGACCAACACACTCAAGGGAAAGGAAGAAGATCTTATCAAGGATATCAACACGGCCAAGAATGAGAAACATCTGACCGGGCAATATGTCCGTCTGCATAAAATCACTACCATCACGGATTCAAAACTTCAGGAAATATGGTCCCTGCATAACAACAAGGAGTTCTGCCAGAAATACATCGATCAGCTGAAGGATCTTCCGGAGTTCACCATCGGCAAACGCCGCATGCGTTTCAATGACAAGGGCGAACTGGAGAGCGCGCAGCCGGTCGAGCCGGATGAGCAGTTCTGGAGTCAGATCAACAAGAAGGACGGTACCATAGATTATAACTTCTGCTATACCGGTGCCGAACTGTTCCTGGAACACCGAGGCTTCTTCCGGTACCGCAGACCTAACGGAGAGTATGACTATGTCCGTGTGGAGCATCCGGTAGTCCGCACCATCAGGCACTACGATGTCGGAGACTATGTCCGCAGTTTCACGAAAGACTGTCTGCCGAAACCGATACTTGAGATGCTTTACCGAGGCGGATCACAGTACCTCGGCCCGGATAAACTCACCATGCTCGATTACTTCGAGGGTGCTTTCAGCAATCCGGCCAGAGGTGTGCAGCGTTTCTTCTTTGCAGACAAATGGTGGCAGATAACCTCCGAAGGCCTGGCCGTGAATGACTACTCACACATGCACTTCCACATCTGGGCTGAAGACCGCAAGGAATTCAATGCTCCGGACATCCAGCCTCTTATCAAGGTAGAGACCTACGAGGACGGATATCGCTATGAGGTCACGAAAGCCGGCAAGAGGTGCCATTTCCTGCAGTACTTGATCAATGCTTCAAACTTCACATGGAGGAAGGAAGATCCGGAGCCGGAGGAACTTGCAGACAACGCCCAACATCTTATCAACAAACTCGCTGCCTTCGGCTATATGGTGGCATCGGTCAAGGATAAGAGTTGCTGCAAGGCCGTGGTCGGAATGGACGGCAAACAGTCAGATATCGGAGAGTCAAACGGACGCTCCGGTAAGTCGCTTCTAGGCGAGGCTGTCAAGGTCATTTCCAACACCAGGCACTACAACGGCAAGGAGTTCTCTACCTCCGGAACACGTTCCTTCCTCTGGGACGGAATCAGCGAGAAGACCAAATGCGTATTCATCGACGATGCCATGAAGGACTTTGACTTCGAGATCCTGTTCTCTCTGATCACAGGCGAATGGCCGGTCAATCCGAAAGGAGAAAAGCCGTACATCCTGCCATTTCAGAAGTCTCCGAAGATATATGTAACCACCAACCACACCATGCGTGGTGACGGATCATCCTTCATCGACAGACAGTGGCTCATCGCATTCAGCGACTACTACAACGACACTCATAAACCGATAGATGATTTCGGGGTATTGTTCTTTGACGAATGGGATTCCGAACAGTGGAACCTTTTCTGGAACCTGGTTGCCCAGGCTGTCCAGATATATTTCCGTTATGGCTATGTACCGGTACCGGGAGACCGTCTTGAGAAGAGGAAACTTCAGGCAGAAATCGGAGATGAATTCATCCAGTGGGCTGATGAGTACTACAGCGATGAAAGCAAGTTCAATCAGAGGCTTGCCCGCAAGGAGATATACGATGCTCTTCTGGAATATGTCGGTCCGTCCCGCCGCCAGTTCTACACCTCGCAGCGCTTCGGCAAATGCCTGTTCAAATGGTGCCGGCTCCGGGAATACATCTTCAACCCTCACCTGTTCGACCCGCTCAAAGGCGAATACATCAAGAAAGACGATGACGGACGTGGCAAGAAGACTGACAAGAGCAACGGAACGGAGTACTTCACCATCGGTGACATGTCCTTCTATTCTTCAAGTGCCATTCCGAACTTCTCTGAGGAAATCAAGCCTGATGAGGACGACTCCATTGACATGATGCTCTACGAAAACTCCGTCATGGACGACCTCGGGCTGTAATCCCTCCGACTTTACCGAGGAAAAGAATGCCGGACTACACTCCATATCTTCTTTACACAGACGAGCAGATCCAGGACTTCCGCAGACGGTACGCCACCTTCATCGGCCAGAAGGAACAGACCTATGCGGACTGGATCAACGCTCTTCCTGTGATGGAGAAGACCGACTACCTCAAGAGTGTTCCTGAACGCAACCGCCAGGCAGTCATCGGAATGCTCTGTCATCTTCTGGATCTCGGCAAAATCAACATCACTTTCCACGCCCAAGCCCGCCTGATCCACCGCAATCCCTACTCCGTCGAAGAATGGGAAGCCTGGTGCGAATCGCAGACGCCGAAGCGAAGAATCATAAAAAAGTGAAACATTTTGCCACGAAAGTTGTATATATGAGTAATTCAAAAACTTGCAGGAGTATTGCAAAAAGAAAATAATTTGTAAATTTGTAGGAACATTGTTTCCTTTATATTGTACCAAGGTTATGTGGCAAGTTCTAAAAGACATTATTACCTCTCCTTTCGGCTCCTTTGCTTTTGTGGCTGGTATTTTGTATTTGACTCATTGGGTAGTTCATTATTTAACTAAAAATGTACAAATGTGGTCCGATAAGGTAGAAAAGGTCAAGACAATAGAAGATAATATAGAGACGGTTAAGAACGACTTGGCATATATCAAGGCTGCATTGAGTCTTATTCAGAACAACGGTGGCCTCACTCAGTCACATAGTCCTATCGGATTATCCCAATTGGGAGAAACTGTCGCTGAAAAGATGGGCATATCCACCCTCATTGGTAAGAACTGGGAGAACATTCTTAATCTAATCGACAAACAAGGATTGAGAAATGCGTATGATGTTCAGCAATTTTGCATAGAAACCGCAACAATAAATATAGATAATTTCTTTCTTCCCGGAGATGTTGCAACCATTAAAAACTACGCATATAACGAAGGGCGTCCTCTTGCTTACTACGGTTCTATGATAGGAGTTATTATCCGAGACAAGTATTTTCAAGTTAAGGGCATTGACCCTACAGAAGTTGATAAACACGACCCAAATCTAAAGTAATCTACCATCCCTCCTGTGCGGAGGGATTTTTTGTAGGTGATGAGATGTTTGGGAAAAATCTTGTCCTAGGTCGTCAAGTCTTCACACAACAAAGGCGAGCCTTGCGGTCCGCCTTGTAAAAGATTCTCTGTCTTGACTCTTACGCTTTCGAGGGAAATTCTTCAGAATGCTTGGCTCTGTGAATGATAACCAAACCGCAGATGATGCCGATGACAGATACAGCACACAAGCCACCCAAAAAATAAATAAATTCCATATCAATCTCTACGCTTGTTTGGAACGATAATTTTTATGGTAATCCACCAGCATACAGATAAACATTATAATGCCTATCACAAGAAAAATTCCCAAGAAATACACAAGTGCCATAACTTCTATTTTTAGTGTTTGACATAAACATGGCAAACATTCCCATCGCTCCAAATACAAAAACAAAGCCCAAGCCCACCAAAATAAGAGGAATCAAGTCGAAGCCTAAATCCATCACTCCCGCCAAGATGACACCACCGAACACCAATTTCGACAGATCCAGACAATACTTGCCGACCTCTTTGTACATCAATTCCTTTCTTCCCGTTGTTTCCATATCGCAAAAGTAGGAAAAAGTTTTGTAAAAATTATTGGAGGTATTGAAAAAATAACTACGACTGTCGCTCCTTCCATTTCGTCATGGAATTGATGCCTTCGGGTAATAAATTTGACTATCTTTGGCAAAACATATCAGTCATGAAAATCTTTCAAAAAATACCGTTCAAAATCGAAGATAAGTACGATTGCGACCCCGATGCCATCAACACCGCATTACAGGAAGGAACGCGCTATCTTGACAATCAGGTCAGTTCTATCGAAGGAGCGCGTCGCCATGCCTCGATGCTCGTAACTGTCCTTTCTGCCATCATCGCAGCCTTGATAGGCATCCTGCTGACCCGCCCGGAAACAACGCCATACTGCATATCTCTTATCGGTCTTTCGCTTATTCCCATGTTCATCCTGATACTCGGCCTGTTCTTCAGACGGACCGTGTATCACTCCGGAGACAGCCCATCCCACTACATGGAGACCGAATCCGTCAAGTGGACCCGGGAAATGAAAGGCTTCACCGAACTGAAGCAGGACGCACTACTGAAACTCATGCACCTCGAAGAGATACAATTCCGGATCATGCAGAACGAAAAACTGCAAGAGAGCCTCGTCCGCTACTACAGACTGGCTCTCCTGTTAATGCTTACCACCTATTCAGCGGCATTCGTTGTAATCGCCGTTCTACAGATTATCTGCGCATAGGCGAAGCCCCTCCCGGCTTTGGCTCATCTCTCCCCCTGTCCGGAACAGGTGGCGGTGTCTGATTTTTGTCTAACTTTGTCATGTCATACTTCATTTGCACCTCAAAGGTAGAGATTTCCATGCGAAACTCTGCCTTTATTTTTTCGCATTACTATTGCAAGTTAAAAAATTATTCCTACCTTTGCCCTTGCCTTACATAATCACGCAATATATTCTCTATTTGCAGCGACCTCGAACCGAGGATACTTACAAGTAGAAATATAAAAGCAATTTTTCTCCTGCTATGGGTGTCGAATGCGAAAGCTGAGACTATCATTCGCTGCAAGCGTGTATGGTGTAAGGCAACCCTGGGGCAGGAGTTTTTAATTTATATAGTGTTATGCCTTACACCAACAAAACCGTCAGCACAAAGGTGCTGCATGCAGCCAAGGAGAGCCTTGGAGAACTTATCAACGGAACTGCCGAGATCGTCGGCATATTCAAGGGTCTGCAGCAGGTGGCCGAAGAGACCGGTCTGCCTCTCGACAGTCAGATCATGAGCGACTGCGAGCAGATGTTCATCACCATCAACCGACTCATGTACGAGCAGAAGAGCAAACTCCAGCATCTTCAGATGATGCAGGTGGCCGCAGAAAAGGCGAGCCGGGGCGTTGCCGACATCAAGGCTCGCCACGCCAGGAAAGCCGGAAAGGCTCAGGAATCCACATTGTTCAACCAGGCAGTTTAAGGAGGAATCGCTATGGCAAAGACATTTTTCGAGACAACGAACAACTTGAACGTCTTTACAGATGCTATGCAGAACATCTACAGTCAGTATCTGAGAATCAGACGGTGGCACCGTCATCTCGATGAGAACGGCAAAGAAAAATTCAAGGAACTGTACGAGAGTTTCGCAGACAACATCTGCACCGCCCGTGCCGACCTCGGAGCGCTCATGGCAGAGTACATGGTCCATGTAGCAGGAACCCTTGCAGAAAAAGAATCAGAGGAGGAACAGTCATGACAGCAGACATCAACACCCTCGCCGAGGTCATCACCGACCTGCAGCGCGCCTCCGTCCGCCTGAAGAAATGGGCCGGCAGCATCCCGCAGTCCAAGATGATATTTCCGAGCCAGTACAAGGATGCCCAGCAGCAGATCCACGAAGCATCTTCATCCATCGCAGATTTTATCGTGGCTTACCTTACCCCTATGCCGCAGGAAGAATAGCCCAGAGGTGGGCTTGTTTGAAGACATGATTTTTCTCCCTCCGTCGTGAGATGCAGGGAGTTTTTCACTACCATTTTCGTGACGTCACGAAAATGTTCCTATATTTGCAGAAAACAACGCATTATGTTCGCAGACGAATTCAAGCATGAGGTAGGGAGATACCTCGAAAGTCAGACGGAGAAGCTCTTCGCCAGACAGAGAGAAGCTGCAGCAGAAGCACCGTACTACAGGCGGACAGGAAGACTCAAGGATGCTCTCTGGAACCTCCCGACAGCACAGGGCACGAAGATCACCATCAACTACCCTATGCACATCCGCTTCCTCGACATGAAGAAAGGGCGCAAGGGCAAGAAGAAACGGCGTTATGCACCGATCTACAACAAGTATGTCTATGGCTATCTCAAGGCAGATGTGCATCGCAAACTCAACCGCCTTGTGCCGAGCATCATGATCAACGCCATCGAAGACACTTTTGAATAAACACTAAAACACTGATACTTATGAGCGAGAGAGACAGTTTCTACAAATGGCTAAATGAAATGATTGGATTTGCATCCAAGACGGCATTCTGGTACTTTGTCATCATTGCCGCATTATTTATCATTTTTATCATTATCGGTATTTTCCAGCAACCATGGTGTTCATAATACAGGTTGCTTCAATTGTGATTGAAAGGACATGCTAATGCGTGTCCTTTGTTATTTATATCTATGGCCATAATTTTGTCGAAAACCGATAAGATTATGGCCATAGAACATGAAATAGTGAAGTTTGTCGCCGAGATGGAACTGGACGCCAAGACTACAGCGCAGTTCACACAGGGTCTGAAGGATGCAAACAACGAATGTGATACCCTCCGCAAAACCATCGTCGACACGCAAAAGAAACTGATGGCCATGAAGGCTGCAGGCAATGAGAACTCCGATGCGTACAAGGAACTCGAAAAAGACTTGGGTAAATACAACACACAACTCAAGAATGCCTCAGCACATGCAAACAAGTTCGCTTCAGCACTTGGCGTTAATCAGATGTCAATGAATCAACTGAAGGCCTATACTAAGAAGTTGCGTAATGAAATGAACTCCCTTCATAAAGACACTGACCCCGAACTCTGGAATAAGTACAACGAGAAACTCAAAGAAGCAGAGGGTCGCATGAAAGAATTGAAGGGAGGTGTCAAAGAAACTGGCGATATCATGGATTTGCTCAAAAGTAAATTCGGTAAGGCTTCCATCGTTCTGACTGGGCTTGGTAAACTTGCTGGAGGTTTCATCAATGTGCTTGAACGAGTCTCCCAAGAAACTCAGGTCTGGGGCGACAAATGGCAGATGACCGTCACCAAGGTTCAGGCAGGATGGAACCAGTTCATTGCAAATCTCTTTCAGGGCAAGGACGTCATCAAGGCTTCTGTCAACGATGCAATCAAGGCTGCAGCAGATGCACAGTTGCTGGTGGACGAACTGTTCGAGCGCGAGAACTCATCGGCTATCCTGACAGTAAAATTAAAGACGGAAATCAATGAATTGATGGGAATCGTCAAGGATGTTTCGAGGTCTGATGAGGAAAGATATGCGGCCTTGGAAAAAGTCTTTGAGAAGGAGGCACAAATCGCCGACATGAAAAAGAAAGTCGCCCAGCAGGATCTGGATGCGAAAACATTGGCCCTTTCCACGCGCACAGGATTGGAGGGAAGATCTTTGGAAATCATGGTCGATGAATACGAAAAGTACAGAGACTTAATCAACATTTCTGCCGAATATGACACAGCTCTGGGCAATCTGGCCGCAGCGGAAAAACAGTATTATAAATCCATCGGCACTTCTGCCGAAAAACATTGGAAACAAGAGGTTCAACAGCAAAAGCAGGCACTCAATACCATAAAAAGCAACTTTGAAGAGACAAAAACGCGACTGGAAGATGAGCAAAAAACCGTCATTGAAGGAGGTATAGACACTTGGAAAGGCTGGTACAAACAATATAACTTATCCAACGACGAACTTGTCAAAGGATATGTCGATGCAAAAGTCGCAATATTGCAGATCGACAGCGACCTGGAACAGCACAACGCAGAACTCGCTGTCCGCCGTGGCCGTCTGACGAATCAGATGAACGCGGAGGCAAAGGAGCAACGAGAAAAAGAATATACAGATGCGAAGGATCAAGCTGAACTAGCCTATCGGACTGAGCTTAACGCCCTGAAACAGCAATATCTTGACAAAGAGATTTCTCAGGAAGAATACAACGCCCGTTCTGCCGAACTCGAACGCACCCGCCTCGAGACCCTCAAGGCCCTTAATCTGAAGTACGGCAAGGACATTTCCGTCATTGACGGTCAGATACTGGATGAACGTCTTAAGAATCAGGTCCCGGAAAAGAAAGACCGGCCGGTGACCGATTTGTCCGTATCAGGAGACCTTGAATCAAGACTGCCGGGCAAAGCTTCCACGGACATTGAGTCTCCTGGGCTTGCACAGACATTTGAAACGGAGATGACGGCTCTGAACATCCTTCATGAATCCAAGATGATTTCGGAGGAGGAATTCCTGAAAAGGAAGAGTGCGCTCCTGGAGAAGTATAACAAGGCGGACCTCGAAGCGGAAGAGACACTATGGGATCAGGATGTCCAGGGAAAGCTGCAGGCAACTCAGATGATGCTGGATGCCATGGGGCAGGCGGTCAGTGCAGCCAAGGATGCTGAACTTGCCACCCTTGATGCTCAGATGCAGGCCGAGCTGGCCGCTGCCGGCGACAATGCAGACAAACGTGCTGAGATCGAAGCGAAGTATGAGGCGAAAAAACTTGACGTTCAGAAGAAGTATGCTGACGTCGAGATGGGCATAAACATCGCCCAGGCTCTTGCCCAGGGAGCTTTCGCCGTGATCCAGTCATGGGCACAGCTCGGCCCTATAGCCGGCAGTATCATGGCAGCCGTGGTAGCGGCCACAACCGCCGCACAAATCGCCGTGATGGTGCAGCAGCGCAACGCCATCAAGAACTCCACGGTGAGCTCGGCGTCGAGCAGTAGTTCCAGCACGACATCTGTGAGCACACCAAGCATTTCACAAAGCACACAGAGCACGGCCGACACATCGACCGGGACGACCTATGTCCGGAAACTCAACGGCTATTCGGAGGGAGGATATACCGGCTACGGCGGAAGGCTGGAAGTGGCCGGAGTCGTCCATCGAGGAGAATACGTCGTTCCGCAGCCCGAGATGCGCGACCCAGCTGTATTCGCTATGGTGGCCAGCATCGAGAGCCGACGGCGAAGGCGCACCTCCCGTAATGCCCTGCCAGGATTCGCCGAAGGTGGTTACACCGGAGACAGCAAGACCGAGCAGCTTCTGACAGACATCCTCCGGGCGATCGAGAGCAACAACGACAATCCTGTGCCTGCATACGTTGTCCTTTCAGAATATGAAGCAAAAAAGGATCTTTGTGAAAGAATCAGAAGAGCAGCAACGTTAAGAGTTACCCCATGAGACTTGCAGTAGAAAAGGGAGACCTGGATCTTCCTGAAGACCTCACCATAGAGAACACCCTCAGTCACCCCTTTCTTTCAGATGAGGGGTCTTCATCCATAGCCTTCACAATTCCTGCAACCAGCAAGAATTTAAGGCTGCTGGGATGGCCGGACCGCTCAATATGCAGTCATTCTTTTTCTCGTACAATACCGGCATGTCTGTACTGTTCTATGATACAGCAACGGGGGCTTCTCTATATAGACAATGTCGTTGACGGTTCGATTTGTATATCGTTTCTGAGTAACGAAAGTTCGTTGT
This sequence comes from uncultured Muribaculaceae bacterium, assembly GCA_964567765.1. Classification (GTDB taxonomy): domain Bacteria; phylum Bacteroidota; class Bacteroidia; order Bacteroidales; family UBA932; genus Cryptobacteroides. The sequence continues at coordinate 3,561 of CAZMNZ010000051.1, read as the reverse complement.
CCATCGACTTTCGGAACAAGAAGATCAAGTCTGTGTTTTCTAATGTAGAAATACCACTAAACATCTCAGAGCTAGACGCGATGTATCGTGGCGAAAGCACATCATCCATATTCAGTATATTCAAGGTATTCGCCGATGACGATGGATTCGATGGAGACGCCTTGAATGATTGGGATGGCAACTCTTTTGATCGAGGAGAACGACGAGTAACTAATGAAGATGGTGATACTATGATATACCCGGCAGGCTACGGAGTGACACCATTTGTATATCTGCATTGGTTTATAGACATCCTGTTTAAGGAGTGTGGCTACAATGTACGAAAGAATCCCTTCAAAGAAGAGCCATGGAACCATCTTGTGCTACTCAACTCCTGTGCAGATGCAATGTGCGGCTCTTTCAAAATTGAGCACATCCTTCCTGACATGACTGTATTGGAGTTCCTGGATTGGCTACGGAACAGATTTGGAGTATTCATCACAACTAGAGCGGACTTATCTGTAGAGCTCACCTTTATGGAAACGGTTCTCACGTCGAATGCGGACTTTGACCTATCATCTCTTCCTATATCTATAATGGAGGTCAGCTGGCCTGAACCAGCAGGTGTTATGCTGTCATGTGATACCAGCCTTGATGGCGCAACTCCTCTGGTTGAATCCATTCAGGAATTCGTTTCTGTGCAAGGGAAAATATGTCCTGCATCTGGGACTCCTGATTCTAATGACATGATTGTCAGGAATGTTTATTACTACAAGGAGTTTGGATGTTTCTTAACTAATACACGTTCAGGGGTAAGTATTGTTGGCAGCAATAACCTAGAGCATATGGGGAGCAATGCCATGATATACAAACGTGCCGACTACGACAATTATGAGGACTATAGCGCCAGTGACTGCTTTGTCCCTTTCAAATATACAACAGACCGAGGGTTCTATCTCTATGTCGGGACCCGCGAGCACCACAACACCCATATAGAGAATTTCGATGAAGACCACCATGGACGTCTTATGGTCTGTTGGGACAACGGTTCGCCGCAAGAATCCGAGAAACAAGCTTTACCCGCTTTAACTCCTTATGGATTATACTGGAGATGTTTCGAATCTTACGATCGCATCAGAAGAGGCGGCAGTCCTAGAATAAGAGCTAAAATAGAATGGCCTGTGAACATGCTATCATCAGAGCTGTTCACGACCCCGAAGCTGTACAACAATGACCTATATATGGTTGAGTCTGTCTGTTTGGCCATTTCAGACAGAGGAATCAAGTGCGGAGAGACCATTCTGCAATGTATAACAAAGAAAGATGAACCGCATGATCTTATATCTTGCGGTCCAGTTCTCGTCTGGGGAGAACAGTCATCTGATTATTCCCATAACTACATGTCGTGGGTTTATGCCAACATTCCCTGGAATGCGACCATTACCGAGCAACCTGACGGCAGCCTAGCGAACGTTCTGTTGGTACTCACCGGAGTAGTCCCTTCTGTGGAAGGGCAGGAATACTCCAAGACGGACACCGTTACCGTTATAGTTAAATATATCGAGGCTGGTGGAGTTCTGCCGTTAACCAAATCAGGGCAGATTAACTACACCAGATCCCGAAAAGCAGTCTATTCTGAAACTTGTCTACTATAATTATGGCAATAACAACAAATATTCAAGAAGGAAACATCCATTACCTCGACACTCTTCCTGATGTCGTATTATCTTCCATTCAGGATGATAGTATTGTCGTCAAATTGTCTGTTTCCGGTGATTTAGTCTACGAAGGATTATTTACCAAAGATTTTGACAACAGTGTGTCGTTGGATCTGCATCCTTTGATTGAATCGTTCTTCCACAAACCGGCCCCTCCTGATGAGGGCTTTAGCCTCCTCTTCGAAAATCTGACTTTATCCTGTTCGCTCGAAGCTGGAACCCTCGCTATGACCTTTATAATAAAAGGGATGAACTCAACAGTAGCAGAGAATGTGTCAAACATCAGGGACATCAGAGTACCAATGGATTATATTCCCATTCTATCCATACCGCTCGACGGTCCTTGGACGTCTGTTGAATTCAGGACTCTGACCGGAATGCTCATCGCTAAAGAAAATTGGGAAAACTTGACGCCTAACCAGCAGAGCGTGCTAATGCTATCACTCAAACTTCCTGACTATTCCGGCCCCCTGCGCACTGTCCTTATAGGAGATGGCCTCCGCACTTTGAACGGTCCGATTTATAGGATATGCCCTGAACATTTTGAACAATATGCATTCAGCAATGAGTTCGGTGGGTATGACAATATCCCCATGAACGGAGTTCTCGAGTTTTCTCCTGAGATGGAGTTTCAGACCGTTGTAGCAGGAAAATCATTAAAAACTGTTTCTGCAGAGGCCACTAAACGATGGAAACAGCATAGTGGATTCCTGACTAGAGATACAATTGAGGAACTAGTGAGATTAGTATGCGCTAAAGACGCCTATCATCTTTCAAATGGAAAGTGGAGGCAAATTGTCGTTACAGCTTGCGACGCTTCACACAAGTCCACTGATTCATTACACAGTTTAACATTCACTTATAGATACGCAGACGAAACATGAACTCATTAAGAATAGGATGTGACAGGCTCATCACATGGTCGATAACTTCCGGAGGCGAGCCATACGATCTGACCGATAGAAACATTCGCTTGAAAGTTTCGACCAGCTCGACACAATTCTTCGTATCGCCAGATGACTTTTCCATAGACGGGAACAAAATCACCTGGCTGTTCCGGGGCAAGGATCAGAAGTATCTTGGGCCATATACACTCACATATATTGAAAACCAGGGCATGGACAACATGCTCACATTCGATAGATGTCATGTCTTCAATCTTGTCGAATGGTCATGCATGGAAAACCAATCATTGTCAGAGGATTTAGAAATCAGCAATATTGACCTCGCATCTGACATTGTAGCTTTAGGTGTCAAGTTGCTACCTGGCCAACACGCCCACATCACATATCAGGAGTTGGTTTCCCTCCGGAACTCATCCAGACTTCTCCCCGGGATCTTCTACCGCATCACTGACTACATGACCACTACAGCGCAGGAGAACACGCAATCGGCAGGGCATGCTTTCGACCTCATCGTTCTCGCTCTTGATGAAAAGACTCTCAGCGAGGAGGCAAAGGCAATTGTTCATGAGGGAGATACCTACTTCACAGAGGCCGGTGCTGACCTTGCAGCATGGCAGATTTGGTATTGTCTTGACAACGACACTTCTCGATTCGAATGGGCTGATGCCGAGAATGGTAAGGGTGTTATTTACCGTATGATTGATGAGTTCAATAATGATTGTCCTTATGATTTCAAGAACATGATGTTCATGCACCCTAATGATACTGAGACCTACCCAGACTATTACTATACGTTTACTAATTTAATCGGTGGAGCAATAAGCGATAAGTCATTGATTCCGGGTTATTGCTATAGGAATGTCATGGGAGCGTGGTTGGTATCAAAGAAACATAGGCTTAATAAGAATATCTTTGTCAATACCTCAACGACAAGTAACTGCAACTCCAACAGCTTCGGG
>CAZMNZ010000050.1:0-14118 GCA_964567765.1 uncultured Muribaculaceae bacterium | reverse complement strand
GGATAAGACCACCACGATCGAGAAGAGCATGGATAGCATCCGCTATATCCTTGTTGTTCAGCACATTTGCAATGAACTTACCGCTTCCGTCAGGCTCGTCACCTGCTGAGAATCCGCCGCTGAGCATAAGGATATGACACTCGTCGATATTCTTCTTCATCTCTGCTATAGAGCGGAAGATATCATCCTCGGTAAGGTTGCAGAACACGCTCATGCGCACCTCGGCACCCGCAGTGCGCCATGCCTTTGCAGAATCATAGTCGCAGTTCGTTCCAGGGAACACAGGAAGATATGCAATCGGCTTCTCCACCGGTTCGCCCTTATATTTAAGGTCTGCCTTCTTCGCCTTGAACGGCTTCACGCCCTCAAGTCCTGCCGGAGCGACAGCCTTGTTATATGCCTCTGCCGTGTCAGGATAGATCTGCGCGAACTTAGCAGAGTTTGCAGCCATAAGGTCGAAGATGTCGAACTTCTTTCCGTTGATCGTAAGTTCGCTCTCTTCTCCGTCAGTCACCTCACCGATGAGAACTGCATCAGGCCAGTTGAGTTCCTCCTCCGCTTCGACGAGGATGGAACCATATCCGTAGTTGAAGAGTTCCTTCTCGTCATATGTGATCTTTGCGTCAAGTCCGTTTCCGAAAGACATCTTGCAGATTGCCTCGGCAAGTCCTCCGAATCCGAGGGCATAACCTGAAACGATGTTCTCCGCCTGAACCTGCTCGTGGATGAAGTTCCAGTTCGCCTTGAGCTGCTCCACGTTCGGCATGTGGTTGGCAAGCGGTGTATGTCTGATCAGATATAGCCTGTTGCCTTCGTATTTCAGTTCAGGTGAGATCACCTGGCCTGCATCGACCGTCGTGATACCGAACGCCATGAGCATAGGCGGCACATTGATATTCTCGAATGTTCCGCTCATGGAGTCCTTTCCTCCGATTGAAGGAAGACCGAATTCGACCTGCATCTTAAGCGCACCGAGCAGAGCCGAAAGCGGCTTGCCCCATGACCTGCGGTCTGTCATGCGCTCGAAATATTCCTGATATGAGAAACGCATCTTCTCATATGAAGCACCTGCTGCAACCACCTTGGCACAAGCCTCGACAACCGCATATGCTGCACCGTGATATGGGCTCCAGCTTGCAATGAACGGGTTGTATCCGAATGCCATGATGGAAGCGGTGTCGGTGTATCCGTCGGTCGGAAGTTTCTGTACGGAAACCTGAGTCTCTGTTGTCTGAAGCATGCCGCCGAAAGGCATGAGCACCGTAGAACGGCCGATGGTCGAGTCGAACATCTCGATCAGACCCTTCTGCGAAGTCACATTCGGATCCTGGAGGTTGTTGTATATCTTCTCCTTGAGGTCGGCACCTTCAACAGTACGCTCGAACGGATTCTTCTGTTCCACGGCACCGACGGTTGCCTTTGCATAATACTTTGCTCCCGCACTGTCGATGAACTCGCGTGAAAGATCAACCACGAGCTGGTCACCGTTGAACATACGCATACGGCCTCTGTCAGTCACGTCCGCCACATGGGTCACCTCCACATTCTCGCTTGCGCAGTAGGCCATCATCGCCTCCTTATCCTTCGCCTCGATGACCACGGACATACGCTCCTGAGACTCGCTGATAGCAAGTTCGGTAGAGTTAAGACCGTTATACTTGACTGGCACCCTGTCCAGATATATGTCAAGACCGTCGGTAAGTTCGCCGATCGCCACGCTGACGCCGCCGGCACCGAAGTCGTTTGATTTCTTTATGAGTCTTGTCACCTCAGGACGACGGAAAAGCCTCTGGAGCTTTCTCTCCTCAGGTGCGTTACCCTTCTGAACCTCGCTTCCGCAAGTCTCTAGAGACTCCTCAGTGTGTTCCTTTGAAGAACCTGTCGCACCGCCGACACCGTCGCGTCCTGTGCGGCCTCCCATCAGAAGCACCACGTCACCAGGGGCAGGCCTCTCACGACGCACGCTCTCCGCCTTCACGGCACCGACAACGGCACCCACCTCAAGGCGCTTTGCCACATATCCCTCATGATAGACCTCACGGACATGGGTCGTAGCAAGACCGATCTGGTTTCCGTAGCTTGAATATCCGTGAGCAGCCTTGCGGGAGATTATGCTCTGAGGTAGTTTGCCCGGAATAGTCTCAGCCACAGGCTGATATATGTTTCCTGCACCGGTCACGCGCATTGCCTGATAGACATATGCACGGCCTGAGAGAGGGTCACGGATCGCACCTCCAAGACAGGTAGCGGCACCTCCGAAAGGCTCGATTTCTGTGGGATGGTTATGGGTCTCGTTCTTGAACTGGAGAAGCCACTTCTCTGTGGTCATCTCTCCCTCGTCATTTACGATATCAACATCAACATATATACTGCATGCATTGTTCTCTTCACTGACCTCCATGTCATCGAGCAGTCCCTTCGCCTTGAGATAACGTGCTCCGACGGTAGCCATATCCATGAGGTTCACTCCCTTATGCTCACGGCCGAGTTCCTGACGGATCTTCATGTAGAGGTTGAGCGTGCCGTCGATCTCCTCCTTCATGAAGGACTCCTCGACAGCGATATCCTCCAGTTCGGTGGTGAAGGTGGTGTGGCGGCAGTGGTCGCTCCAGTAGGTATCGAGGATACGGAGTTCGGTCTCGAACGGATCGCGTCCCTCAGCCATGAAATACTTCACGACCTCACGAAGGTCATCCGCATTCATGGCCAGTCCCATCTTCTTGCAATAAGGAGCAAGTTCCTCCTCGGTCAGGGCTGTCAGTCCCTCAAGTACCGGAACCGGAGCCACCTCAGGCTGCTCCATTGCCGTGAGTTTGGCAAGGTCCTTCTCGCGCGACTCCACAGCGTTGATATAGTATTTCCTGATTCTCGCAACCACCTCGTCGGAAGTGTCTTCCGGAAGGATGATGAGTTTCGAGCTCTTGATGCTCACCTTTGCAGAAGGATCTATCAGACGGACGCAGTCCACAGCGGAAGCCGCACGCTGATCAAACTGGCCGGGCAGGTACTCCACTGCTATGTATCTGGTACCCGACAGGTCACACTCGTCTGTCACGCTGTCAGTCACGATCTCACCGAAAACGCTGTAGCGGCTCTTCTCAAGAAGTTCCTCCGAGAATCCGAACAGGTCATATACATTAAGCAGACGCAGCGCTCCGAGGTCGAGCTGGAGATTCTCATTCAGCTCGCTCAGAAGGCTGCGTGCCTCCACCTGAAATTCAGGATACTTTTCTACGTAGATACGGTAGTTTTTCATTTCGTTCGCTTATATTGTTGCTTCAAGTACTTTCTGGGTCTGGGTCTTTCTGAAGGCATCGAGCTTTTCTGAAAGCTGAGGATCCGACAATGCAAGAATCTGGATTGCGTAGAGGGCTGCGTTCTTTGCACCGTTGATGGCCATGGTTGCCACAGGAACTCCCGGAGGCATCTGAACGATGGAAAGAAGAGAATCCATGCCGCCGAGTGCCTTGGTCTGGATCGGAATGCCGATCACAGGGACTGTGGTCATTCCGGCCACTACACCTGCCACATGAGCGGCTCCGCCTGCGCCGGCGATGATCACACCTATTCCCTCATCCTTGGCTGACTTTGCGAACTCGCACATAAGGTCAGGAGTCCTGTGGGCACTGATTACTCTCTTAACGACCTCGACACCGAATTCCTCGAGGACATTGATCGCCTGCGACATGATCTCAAGATCGCTGGTCGAACCCATGATTACTGCTACTTTCATACTGTAATTTGCTCGTTTGATGACGTTTCTAAAAAACCGCGCAAATATAGTGAAAAATACCGTCACTTCATCGCGCGCATATATGCTTAGTATAATAAATATTTTCGTATATTTGCAGATTGTGCGGCAATGACCGCCCTAACGGATAAAACACATCAGAAATGAGAGAATTATATATCACCAACTCGCTTTCGAGAAAGAAGGAACTTTTCAGGCCGATCAACGAAGGACACGTGGGACTTTATGTCTGCGGACCGACAGTTTACGGCGACGCTCACCTGGGACATGCCCGTCCCGGAGTGACATACGACGTTTTCGTGAAGCTTTTGAAGCACCTCGGATACAAGGTGCGCTATGTGCGTAATATCACCGACGTGGGACATCTGGAGCACGATGCAGACGAGGGAGAGGACAAGATTGCAAAGAAGGCACGTCTGGAGCAGCTCGAACCTATGGAAGTGGTTCAGAGGTGCACGCTCGCCTACCATGAGGCGATGCGTATGCTGAATGTGGCTCCGCCATCCATCGAGCCTCGCGCTTCCGGACACATCATCGAGCAGATAGACCTCGTGAAGAAGATTCTCGATGCGGGATACGCATACGAAAGTAACGGATCGATATATTTTGATGTCCTGAAATATGACAAGGACCATAAATATGGTATATTGTCGGGACGTACCTTGGACGAGGTCAAGGAGGGTACACGCGATCTGGACGGGCAGCAGGACAAGAGGGCTTCATACGACTTTGCGCTCTGGAAGAAGGCTTCGCCTGAGCACATCATGCGCTGGCCGTCACCTTGGAGCGACGGTTTCCCAGGCTGGCATCTTGAGTGCTCGGCAATGAGCGAGAAGTACCTCGGCAAGGAATTCGACATCCACGGAGGCGGAATGGACCTGCTCTTCCCTCACCACGAATGCGAGATTGCACAAAACACTGCATCACGCGGCTGCGGCGGAGTGAAATACTGGATGCACAACAACATGATCACCATCGAAGGCAAGAAGATGGGAAAGTCACTCGGCAACTTCATCACCCTTCCGGAACTCTTTGCCGGACGTCACGAGAAGCTTGCTCAGGCATACACCCCGATGACAGTCCGCTTCTTCATCCTCCAGGCACATTACCGCGGCACGCTGGACTTCAGCAACGAGGCTCTGCAGGCTGCTGAGAAGGGTCTGAAGAGGATCATGCAGGCAGGCAAGGATCTGCGCGCGCTGGCATCTGCTGCCCGAGTGTCATCCGCTCCTGCACTTGCATACGGGGAGTTCGTTTCAGCCGTCGCTCCATCCGAAGTCAAGGCTTCCAACGAGGAAGTCCGTACACTGATCGAGGGCGTATATGAGGCACTCTGCGACGACCTCAACACCCCTATCGCACTCTCGCACATCTTCGATGCAGTACGTATCATCAACACAGCGAAGGACAAGAAGATCACACTTGACGTTTCAGACTGGCAGGCACTCGTCTCACTCTTCGACAATGTGGTCTATGGCGTGCTCGGTCTGCGCGACGAGGAAGGCTCAGAGAACGAAAGGGCTGTCAAGACCATCGACGGACTCGTGAACATGGTTCTGGAGCAGCGTCGTGAGGCCAAGGCAGCCAAGGACTGGGCGACCAGCGACCGCATCCGTGACGACCTCAAGGCTCTTGGCATCCAGATCAAGGACACCAAGGACGGCACCGAATGGACATTGGAATAGCCATCTGCCATGAAATTCATCTGGGCTTATTCTGGCTTCTGCTTGGCAAGCAGGTTTCATAACATGGCTTCATAGGACATTCAGGGTACCTGCTGCACTTATGCTGGGAAAGTGCGACAGGTATCCTGAATTTTTACCCCACCTGCCACGATTTCGCTGGGAAAGTGCAACGGGTGGAACTAAACCACCCTCTCAACTATTTCCGGGCTGAGTCTCGTGACCCTTGCAATCTGCCTGACACCTGCTCCAAAGTTACGTTTCAGCAAGGCGCACAGTTTCACTCTATCCTTCATAGGCAACTGATAAAGGGAACTATACCCGAACTCCAGTCTTATAAGTTCATTCATCTGTGTCAGCAGTTCCTGGTCTGTTATCGACACCTGTTCCGTAATGCCAAGACGCACTTCGACATCATTCTCGATTTTTCTGGAAATAGCCATCATCATCCTTGCCGGATGCCGGAATATATCCTCCACCATCTTTACATTCACATAACACGATGGGAGAATCATCCCGTCTGCATCCACCATATATGTGTCCGGTACGATCTGATGTGAACGAAGAATGTTCATACGTTTCCTCTTGCTCAAATCATTCAACCTCATCCCTACCGGCTTACTTTTCCCTCTGAAATACAGAGATATTGAGGACCATTCATAATGATATGGCATCATGAACACACCTGCAGCAAGGGGATTGCGCAACACATATGCTATCGCATTTTCCAGATATTCCTGACTATCTATAATGTCGATCTGAACATTTACATCTTTCAGTGCCTTGACTTCCCCGCAGACCAGTCTCATCCTCATGCCACACCGACGCTTAAACTCCTCCGCAAACCTCCTGCACTCCTCAAAAGTACCATACAGTACAAAATGGAAATGATTACTCATCAGACAGAACGCCAGCATGCACACATCGTAACATGAAACACAGATTGCCATATCGTTCATTCCCCGGATAAAATCCTGCCTGTCCTTGAAAATGTCATTTGTCTCCAGTCCGTGACTGCTCACATGAAAATAATCCTTTCCCATATACCTGATACAGTTTATATATGATAATGCTGCAGATACCTTTGTTTTTCTTTCCATCTATCGCACTTCTATGGAGAGAATGCAACAGGTAGAACTAACATTGGGTCTGTTCCGAAAGTTACTGTTCCGATACGGAACCATCACCAAATCATAAAAAAGATTCATCAGATTTTTCTTTTTCTTATAGTCGTAAAATAAATTTTATAGCGGCAAAAATTTATTTTATACATGCAAAGATTTATTTTTGCAATCCTGCCCAGTTCATTAAACTATCAGTTGCATTATATTCTTGAATCCTGCCCGGATTATTTTACACAATTGTGCTACGCTTTAGCACAAACCGATGCTTTCTTTGCAGAAAATTTACCACTATGGAAACACCAGACTCTTTAAACCTGTTTTATAAGAAAATCTCTTTCGACATCTTCTGCCCAAATGCGACAATTGCCGAATATCTGTGTTATTACCATACAAAGAACAGTGACGCCAGTTACTGGACCGACGTAAAAGTTGATGGAAAAAAATTCAGTTGCACATCACGATTTAGAGACTTGTACAGTGTCAAGAATATGTGTGAAAGCATGTACAAGAGTGGGTTACATAATCTTGCAGAACTTTTTCGAATCGAATTCAATCCTGAGGAGTATCCCATATCCTATGTAAAAGCACATATCCGTTATCAATACCCTGGAATGGCTAAATATGTTTATGATAGGCTTAATTCCGCTAAAAACGGCCAAGAAGAAAAGTCTATCAATAACGAGAATTTATTCGATTTGATTCTTGAAGATTCTGATACGATTGGGATTTCCTGCAGGAATTGGGACGGTGTAAACTCTCTCTCCGGGGTGTTCATCAGTTATGATAACGAATTTACAGGAAGAATAATGGCAGATGAAAGAATAAAAGAAATTATCAAAATAAACAACAATGACGACAGGCTGGAACGCAGCACAAGTTCCCTCATCACCTCAATCTGTATCATGACAATGTTTATCGGGCTCATCTCACAATGTAGCTGATAGTGCAGGGACATGTCGCACACCTGTCACGGTTTTGCTGGGAAAGTGCGACAGGTACCTAGATTTTTCACCCCACCTGTCACAGTTTTGGGCAGAAAACGCAGCAGATGGTTCCGCAAGTGAAAGAAAAGTATTATTTTAGCGAAAACAATTACCGGATAAACATGTACAAGTTCATATCATGGAATGTAAACGGCCTCAGGGCCGTGTGCGGGAAGGGGTTTGCGGACATCTTCACCGAACTGGATGCTGATTTCTTCTGTCTGCAGGAGACCAAACTTCAGGAAGGACAGATCGACCTGGAGTTCCTCGGATACAGGTCCTTCTGGAACTATGCCGACAAGAAGGGATATTCGGGAACTGCCATTTTCACAAGGCATGAACCGCTTTCCGTCACATATGGGATAGGAATCGACGAGCACGACCACGAAGGCCGTGTAATCACGCTGGAGATGGAGGACTTCTTCCTTGTCTGCGCATATACGCCTAATGCTCAAGACGGGCTTAAGAGGTTGGACTACAGGATGAAGTGGGAGGACGATTTCAGGGAATACCTCAAGGGGCTTGCCGGAAAGGAATTCAAGGCAGCGGACGGCAGCACGAAGACAAAGGGAGTGATAGTCTGCGGAGACCTCAACGTGGCCCACAAGGAGATAGACCTGAAGAATCCTAAATCCAACCGCATGAACCCGGGATTTACTGACGAGGAGCGCGGCCAGTTCACCAACCTTCTGGATACAGGGTTCATAGACACGTTCCGATATTTCCATCCTGACCAGACGGACATTTATTCCTGGTGGTCATACCGTTTTCAGGCACGTCAGAAGAACATCGGGTGGCGTATCGACTACTTTGTAGCAAGCGAAAACCTCAAGGACAGGCTTGAAAGCGCGAAGATACACACCGAGATATACGGGTCCGACCACTGTCCTGTGGAACTGATCATACGATAATCCCCGCACAGCGCTCAAAGCGCCACACCACTGAGTTTCAAGACATTTATAACAAACACACGACCATTGCGGCGGGCTGAATCAGAATCAGCCCGCCGCAATCTTTAATCAATCCTTTCTATCTTTATGTGCTGGACCCGGTAGTCGGAATCCTTATAACTGACGAATATCGTGACATTGAAGAGTTCCCCTCCGGCATTCAGCGTTCCCAGAGCATATTTCATGTTCGAGCGTCCTGCCTTATGGGTGATTTCAAAGGAACGCGGAGTGTATGATCTGAAGAAGGTCTTCATGATCTGGCGCGCCTGGTTCCTGCTGGAGTCATTGGAATTTGAGAATATCGTAACTTCCAGATTATCAGAGAACCACGCTGACAGTCTGTCTGCGTCTCCATTTGCAAAGTACTTGGCTATGGGATTGAACACATCGTAGCCCTTGTCCTGTGCCGAAACATTCACGGCAGAAAGAGAGGCCACGACACAGACAGTCGCAAATATCAATATTCTGTTCATCTGTTCAGTTTGATTTTCCGGGGCAAATATACTGCAAAATTCAAACCACACAAAAATTTGTGCGGTTTGTCGCACGCATTTCACTTACGTTCAACCCGTTGAGCACAGAGACCTGCGGCAGATGGAACAGGTCTAACCACTTTATGAAGAAAATAACTATATTTGTGAGAATATAGCATATTTTTTGCTGACAAAGGCACGGCCAAAATGAAGATAACACTGCTGACAGTCGGAAAGACCGACAGGGACTGGGTAAGACAGGGGCTCGACATATATGTGTCGAGGCTGAAGCATTATATACCTTTCTCCATGGTGGAGATCCCTGAGTTGAAGAATGTTTCAGCCTTGTCAAAAGATCAGATAAAATCCAAGGAAGGAGAACTGATACTCAAGAATATACGACCGACAGACGATCTGCTTCTTTTGGACGAGCACGGAAAGGAATATACTTCCATGGAACTTGCGAAGGTGATTCAGGAAAAGATTTCATATACCGGAAAGGACATGGTATTTGTGATCGGAGGAGCATACGGATTCTCTCCTGAAGTATATTCTAGAGCCAACTCGAAGATATCGCTGTCAAAGATGACGTTCCCGCATCAGATGGTCAGGGCGATATTTGCCGAGCAGTTGTACAGAGCCTTCACGATAATGAAGGGAGAACCATATCACCACGAATAACCTTGAACTGATGTTCTCAAGAAAACTCACATATAAGAAGATTCCACTGCTGCTCTTCCTGCTCGCAGTCGTGTTCTTCATCATGTCCATGACCGGAAGCAATGCCGGTGACGACACCGATGAGATTGCTGCAAAGACGGAGAAGAAGATAGTGCAGAGAATAGAACTTCTTGAGCAGTATGTCGGTCAGGCAGTAAGTCGTCCGCTTGACATGAGCGCCCCCATGCAGATACCTGAGGACATGGTCATATATAGATATGTCAATGACTCGCTGACCTCATGGGCCAATCAGTTCCCTATCATCAACGATGACATCAGCACAAGGATGATGATCCAGAGGCTGACCAATTTCAAGATCAGGCTCATCTCTCCCCTGACTCAGGCAAAGGATGAGTTCTCCTACATAAGTCTCGGTCCGCGGTGGTATATAATAAAGGAATATATAGGAAACTGCAACGACAAGATCATAGCAGGACTTGAAGTCAAGAACACCCTCATAGACGACCTGAGAAAGACGGAGAACGGAGTGAATCCCAAGTTCGGGCTTCCGGGAAGGTTTTCCATCCAGCCGATAAACCATAGCGGAGGATCCGCCGTATCTATTGACGGCCAGCCTCTCTTAAAGGTGATCCGAGACACCGGTCTGACTCTGAGATTCTTCGACAACTCCCTGCTGAGATGGACGGCACTCGTGCTGCTGGGGCTGGCCATGATCCTGTTCCTGGGAATTCACCGTACCATCAGGACCTATATAGTCGTGGTCTTCACCATAACGGTGCTGTGCTTCATGGCATACATCTGGGGTGACCAGATGAGCAGCACAACATTCTTCTCGCCCATCACATACGCTGACGGTCCGTTCATGTCATCGCTCGGAGCACTGTTCATAAACAATACATATATCAGTCTGATCTGCCTGTGTTCCTACATGATCAACGGCAAGATCATCGACCGGATCAGGAAGGACAGGAAGCGTCGAAGAAAAGGGCTCATAATCCATGGCTGCATAGTCATCGTCAGCGCAGTGCTCATCTCAATCTACACCCACTTCGCCATCAAGAGTCTCATATTCAACTCCAACATGACGCTGGAGCTGTACAAGATAAGCGGAGAGATTCCGCTCACCATATTGTCTTTCGGCTCATTCACATTCCTGCTTTTCTGCATACTCCTGCAACTTCAGATGCTCAGACCGGCAGCGAGGGAACTTTTCGGAATCCGGTTTGACATATACAGGCCACGTACTCTGGTGACGTTTGCATTCATACTGGCCATATATTTTTCCATAACCGCCGAAGTCTATGGATTCCAGAAGGAGCAGAGAAGGGTGCAGGTGTGGGCGAACATGCTGGCAGTGGAAAGGGACCTGGGGCTTGAAATCCAGTTCAGGGCTGTGGAGGCAGGGATTGCCTCAGACCAGTTGATTTCCGCACTGACGAATATGGAGAACTCAGGCGGAATCATTCTCAGCCGCATAAAGGAGTCATATCTCCCGCGCATCAAGCAGGAGTACAGCATGTCAGTCTCAATCATCAGGGACACCGACAAGGAAGCCATGATGAAGTTCAACGGCATCCTCAACAATGGTACTGCGATTTCCAGCGGTTCCCACTTCCTGTTCGTCACGGACGACAGCGGAAAGGGGAAATATGCCGGAGTATTCATGTATTACATAGCCGGCAAGGGAGTAAGCAGGCTGCTGCTGGAGGTGGAACCTGCAACCAACAGGGAGGACAGGGGATATTACAGTCTCCTCGGAAAATTCTCCAACTCGGAAGGCATAAATATCCCGGCCATCTATTCATACGCTAAATACAAGGACACGAAACTCCTGCTCGTCACCGGCAACTACCCATACCCTACGGTTTCAGACATAGCCGGCATGGAAGAAGCGGACAGGACCGGAACGTCTGTAGTCAGAAAGAAGGACTACACCCACTTCATGAACAAGGTGAGTGACAATGAACTGATAATCATTTCACGTCCCCGCAGGGATTTCCTGATATATTTCACATCCTTCTCATATCTGTTCCTGATCCTCACGGGAATCCTGCTCATATTCTCCCGATCACGAAAGAAGGAGGTTTTCAAGAGCAACTATTTCAGGACAAGGATCAACATCATACTTTTCACTTCCTCCCTGCTCATTCTTGTCAGCATGGCTATCGTCAGCATCATCTTCGTCTATAAGAGGAACGAGGTGAACATGCACAACCTGATGTCGTCAAGGATCAGCACGGTGCAGGCCCTGACGGAATCCGGATGCAGGAATGCGAGAAGCTGGCGTGACCTGACTACTCAGGAGTTCGGCGTAGTCACGGAAAACATCAGCAAGACCACAAAATCCGACATAACCTATTATACCCCGGAGGGAAAGGTGTTCCGCTCCACAACCCCGGAGGTCTTCGAGAAGATGATCATCGGCAGCAGGATCGACCCCGAAGCCTACTACAACCTGTGCAGTCTGCATCAGCGATACTATATTCACAGAGACAACATCGCGGACTACAAATACTGGGCGCTTTATGCTCCCCTGTTCAACGACAAGCAGGAAATGATAGCCATCATCAGCGTACCTTACACTGACAAGAACTATGATTTCCGCAGGGAGGCGTTCTTCCATGCGTCACTTATCATCAACCTCTTCCTCCTGCTCCTGATCGCCTCGCTGCTGTTCAGTTCAAGGGAAGTCAACGCCATGTTCTCCCCGCTGATCGAGATGGGAAAGAAGATGAACAGCGCAGACCTCAATCACCTCGAATGCATCACATACAACCGTGAAGATGAGATTTCGTCGCTGGTGGAGGCATATAACCGAATGGTGCAGGACCTGTCGGATTCCACACAGAAACTTGCTCATGCCGAGCGTGACAAGGCGTGGAGTCAGATGGCGCGTCAGGTTGCCCACGAGATCAAGAATCCTCTGACCCCTATAAAGCTTGAAATCCAGAGACTTATAAGACTCAAACAGAATGGCAATCCTGCCTGGGAGGAGAAGTTCGACAAGGTTTCAGCAGTTGTGCTCGAACATATCGACATCCTGACCGAGACAGCCAACGAATTCTCGACATTCGCTAAACTCTACACCGAGGATCCGGTGCTGATGGACCTGGACAAGACATTGAAGGATCAGTTGATGATCTTCGACAACAGGGAGAACATACGCCTGCAATATATCGGCATGCCGGAGGCATTCGTAATGGCTCCTAAGCCTCAGTTGATCCGAGTGTTCGTAAATCTGATCACAAACGCGATCCAGGCAGTTGAGATACAGCGTAAGGAAGCTCATGAACGCGGAGAGGAACCGGTTCAGGGACGCGTGCTGATCTGTCTGAGGAACAGTACACGTGAAGGATGTTATGACGTGGTGTTCGATGACAACGGTCCTGGCGTTTCAGAGGAAAACCAGCACAAGCTGTTCACCCCGAACTTCACGACAAAGACGGGAGGCACCGGTCTGGGCCTCGCCATATGCCGCAACATCATAGAAAAATGCGAGGGCGAGATCCGTTATCAGAGATCGTTCGCCCTCGGTGGTGCTTCGTTCATCGTGACGCTTCCTGCCTATCAATAGACATAAGCCTTTACATCTGATGCAGTTATGCGGTCTCCGGAAAGAATCAGGAGACGTTCCACGACATTGCGCAGTTCCCTGATGTTTCCTGTCCAGGTCTTGTTCACAAGGAGCTTCATGGCATCGGCATCCACTTCACGCCTTGCCATGCCGGTCTCAGCACATATCTGTCCTATGAAATAATCCACGAGAAGAGGAATGTCGTCCTTGCGTTCATCAAGAGTCGGCACATTTATGACGATCACGCTGAGACGGTGATACAGGTCCTCACGGAAGGTGCCCTTTGCAATCTCCTCCTTCAGGTTCTTGTTTGTCGCCGCCACGACCCTGACATCCACGATGATGTCCTTGTCGCTTCCCACTCGTGAGAGTTTTCTTTCCTGCAGCACCCTGAGCACCTTGGCCTGCGCAGCCAGGGACATGTCTCCGATCTCATCCAGGAAAAGTGTACCTCCATCGGCCTGCTCGAACTTTCCCTTATGCTGCTTGATCGCCGAGGTAAACGATCCCTTCTCGTGTCCGAAGAGTTCGCTCTCAATCAGTTCCGACGGAATCGCCGCACAGTTGACCTCGACATAAGGCATTGCAGAACGGCGGCTCTTCTGATGAAGATTCCTTGCGACAAGTTCCTTTCCTGTTCCGTTCGAGCCTATGATGAGCACCCTCGCGTCGGTCGGAGCCACCTTGTCGATCATATCCTTTATATGGAGTATCGGTTCTGACTCGCCGATCATCTCCTGACCATATACCTTCTTCTTGAGAGTCTTGGTCTCCTTGACAAGATGCACCTTCTCCGTTGCATTCTTGATGGTGATCAGAATGCGGTTCAGATCCAGAGGCTTCTGGATGAAGTCGAAGGCTCCCTTCTTGATGCACTCGACAGCCGTATCGATGTCTCCA
>CAZMNZ010000049.1:0-14230 GCA_964567765.1 uncultured Muribaculaceae bacterium | reverse complement strand
AGGGACGTTATCGTAATATCCAGTGTGTCATGCCTCTACGGTATAGGAAACCCTGCGGATTTCCATGCGCAGACGGTGCATGTAAAGAGGGGGGAGCAGAGAAGCATGACGCGGCTGCTGTATCAGTTGGTTGACGCCCTGTATTCCCGCACGGAGACTGATTTCAAGCGCGGAACATTCCGTGTGAGGGGTGACACCGTGGACATCTGCATAGGCTATGGCGAGAATGCCGTGCGCATCGAGTTCTTCGGCGACGATGTGGAGCAGATTTCTATCATCGACCCGATGACGGGGGCCTTTCTGGAAGAGATCGACGAGATATCCATATATCCTGCAGGAAACTTCGTGACCACAAAGGAGCGGAGCACGAAGGCCATCAGCCAGATCCAGGACGATATGATGGCTCAGTGCGAGTACTTCAACGAGATAGGCAAGCACCTGGAGGCCAAGCGTCTGAAGCAGAGGGTGGAATATGACCTGGAATTCATTAAGGAGATGGGATATTGTCCGGGAATCGAGAACTATTCGAGATATTTCGACGGACGTTCGGAGGGTATGCGTCCGTTCTGTCTGATAGACTATTTTCCGAAGGATTTCATAACCTTCATCGATGAGAGCCATGTGACCCTTCCTCAGATCAGGGCCATGTACGGAGGTGACCACTCCCGTAAGTCCGTGCTTGTGGACTATGGATTCCGTCTTCCGGCTGCAGCGGACAACAGGCCTCTGAAGTTCGAGGAGTTCGAGGCGATAACCGGGCAGAAGGTGTTCGTCAGCGCGACTCCGGCAGACTACGAACTGCAGAAGTCGGAAGGCCTTGTGGTAGAGCAGGTTGTGCGTCCTACTGGGCTCCTTGACCCGCCTATCGAAGTCCGTCCGACAAAGAATCAGGTGGATGACCTTCTTGAAGAGATCCGCAAGAGGGAAGAACTTGACGAGCGCGTGCTTGTCACGACACTCACCAAGAGAATGGCTGAGGAACTTGAGAAATATTTCACCAAGATGGGTGTCCGATGCCGTTATATCCATTCGGATGTGGACACTCTCGAAAGGGTGGAGATAATCGAGGACTTCAAGAACGGACTGTTCGATGTGCTGGTGGGAGTCAACCTTCTGCGTGAGGGACTTGACATTCCTACGGTCTCGCTTGTGGCCATTCTTGATGCCGACAAGGAAGGCTTCCTCAGAAGCGGAAGGGCTCTGACCCAGACTGCCGGACGTGCCGCTAGAAATGTGAACGGACTGGTGATCATGTATGCCGACACGATCACGGATTCCATGCAGCAGACCATATATGAGACAGACCGTCGTCGCACCAAACAGATGGAATACAACAAACTGCACGGAATAACGCCTATGCAGGTGGCTGTGAAGAGGAATATGCTTCTGGAAGAAGCCGGTGCATCCGGTGGCACTACATACGGCCGCCAGGCCTGGGCCGGTGTTCAGAATGACCTTGGCAAGCAGAGGAATCCGCGTCTGGAAAACAGCGTCACCGGAAAGGTCAGTGCAGCAAATTCATACGACGATCCTACATATATTCCGGACCCGACAGATCTCGGCAGGGGATCGGTCAGCGTCGGCCTGGGTCACGACTCCAAGCGCGACACCAATTCCGCATTCGTTGACGGTTATATCCAGGCCGACCTCGCGGCAGTCCTTCAGGACCCTGTAATCCGCTCGATGTCGCGGGAACAGGTGGAAAAGGCTGTCGAGCAGGCCAAGCGCAACATGCAAAAAGCCGCTGCCGACCTCGACTTCATGGCCGCCGCCAAATATCGCGACGAAATGTGGGCTCTCCAGCAATATCTTAAAGTCTGGAAGGCTTAGATTCAAAATATAGGATGTTCAGAATCTATTTGCAGACCATGATGTCCAGGATCATGTTGTCGGTGTTCTGCATGCCGACTGAGCCGATGCGGCCGAGGTTTTGGATGGTCTTTTCTATGTCTTTTTCGATTATGCCGTCGTGCTCGGAGATGCAGATTCCTTCGCGGGCCAGAACTGCTGACTGGAGGGCGCTGGAGACTCCTGAGGCCACTTTCATCGCGCAGCCTACCTTGGCTCCGTCGCACACCATTCCGGTGATATTTCCGATCATGTTCTTTATCGCAGCGCAGACCTGCTCGTAGTCTCCTCCGCGAAGATAGACAAGTCCGCAGGCAGATCCGGTCGATGCTATGACGCAGCCGCACAGGGCGGACAGTTTGCCGAGATATCCCTTGATATGGATTGCTACAAGATGGCTCAGAACCAGTGCGCGGGCGAGTTGCTCGTCAGTTGTGCCGTACCTCAATGAATAAGCGATGACAGGCATGGTCACCGTGATTCCCTGGTTTCCGCTGCCGGAGTTGCTCATCGCAGCCAGGGTGCAGCCTGCCATCCTGGCATCGGAAGCCGCTGCTGTGAGTGACATGGCATAACTGAGAAAATCCTCGCCGAACACCTCACGGTTGGAGGCAAGGCTTATGGAATGTCCCACGCGAAGACCGTACTGTCCCTTCATCCCCTCCTCTGCAAGCGCCAGATTCAGGGTGCGTGATTCTAGGATGAAGGCGATGTCGTCATAGGAAACCGTGCGTGCAAAATCGAATATCTCCCTGACCGAAAGTTTGTAGTCGAGAGTGGTCTTCTGGTCGGTTTCAGTTGACTCCGTGCAGTCCGACGCGCTGAAAAGGATCTCGCCGTCGAGCGCAGTCTCCACTATGCTGTCATGGTTGTCCTGAATGATGACAGATGCGCAATGCTTACCGTCAAGATTCACGCTCGCCTTGACATAGAGTTTGTGATCTGTCTCGGCAAGCCCCACAGTGACGAGTTCCGCTTCCACCATCTCCTTGGCCCTTGCGATTGAAGCGGAATCAAGGTCGTGAAGGACTTCCAGTCCGTAGCATGACTTTCCGCAGACAGCACCGAGGGCAGCGGCTATATGCAGACCCACCATTCCGGTGCCGGGGATTCCCACTCCCATGCCGTTCTTGAGGATGTTGCCGCTGACCTCTATCAGCAGCGTGTATCCATCCCTGACTCTCCAATCTGTGTCTGAAGGGTGGCAATGCTGCCCGGCAATTTCCATAGCCTTGGCAACAGCAAGCGCCACAGCAATAGGCTCCGTACACCCAAGAGCCGGCTTTACTTCTTTTCTGATCAGTCCGATGATCTCGGCTTCACGTGCGGTCATTTCTTGAAAAATTCTAGGGTTATTCTGATGATGCTGTCTATATCATTTTCGTCGCGGAGGGTCTCGATTGGGAATCCGAAGCATGCCGCCTTATGCGACTTGCCCTGAAATCCGACTCCTGCTGTAATTCCTGTGTCGGTGTATCTTAAAAGTGCCTGCCCTGCGGCGCTTGAAGGTGTCAGTCCGTCCGGGGATTCCACGCAGTAGCATTCCGGATTGATCTGATTGTGGAATCCAGCTCCCGAAAGTTCTCCGAAGTCAGCATAGGAGTTGCGTACTGCCTTGACTTCCGCCCTTCTGCTTGCCTGTCCGGCCCTCCAACTGTAACCGAGGACGTCTGCTGCAAACTTCACAGACTGAACTGCAATCAGGCTGTCTTTCTGCACAGGGAATATGCTCTCAGACAGGTCTGTGCCTATGTATGAGCCGCTGACGAGGATATTTCCTCCGTCAGAAGCAAAGCCGGAAAGCGCTTCCTGCATGGCAGGGGAGAATACCGTATATTTCATCTGCAACCCGCTGCCGACAACTGTGGTGACCTGCTTTCCGCATATAAGGTCCACCGCCCATGCAGATGATCTGAGGCTGGCGTCAGAGCAGAATGCCTCGTTGCTGCACGAGCAGAAAGAATGTCCGGCCTTCATCAGAGCCTTGCCGTGCACATATGCATAGTCGAATGTGTTTCCTGCCACTGTCTTGCCTGCATAGTCCCGGTATGATGCCCCGAATCCGGAGTTGTCGTTGCTGACCCACTCCCTGTCGCGCCTGAATTCGTGCATCTGACCTATATATGCAATGTCGTTGCAGTATGGAACGCCGCTGTCACGGGAGTTGTCAAAGCCTGCATAGGTCGGAGTGTCGAAGAAAACAGGTGCGCTGACTCTGTCGAAGTTATTGACAACCAGCACGGTCTCTTCTATAGGAGCACCGACCGGTATGCCTATGCTGACGGTCTCGGATGGAAAGCCGAGTCCTCCGTCGTTGTATGCCGCAATCCTGAAACTGTATATATGTCCCGGCTGGATCTCCACTTCATGATAAAGCCTTCCGTCAGCATGCTTTACGGCTCCCTTCAAGTCGCGGCCGCAATCAAAGGCACCGTCGTCAGTCCTTGTGTAGAGCATATATCCTTCGGCGTCGGCAGTAGGCTCGGAAGGATCCTCGACAGGCTTCCATCTTATGACTGCCTTATTGCTCCCGCCGCTATGGAATGAGACTGACATCGAACTGACCGGAAGCGGCTGCACGGCATATTCATATCCGTATCTGTTGCTCATATACTTGAGCATACCTTTATATATTGCGCGGCTTACGGCAAATCTGAACGAAGGGTCCAGGCCGTATTTCATGTCCGCAAAGTTCTGATGAGAAAGGAGTTCAAGCAGCATTGACGGGCAGGACGGAGTTCTGGATTCGCGATATCCTCTGTCCCAGATGGACCTTTGTGACCAAAGCGGGTCATAACTGCTGCGCAGATCCTTAACTAACTGGTCCTGGACAAGCGATGCAAATTCCCTGCTCGTCAGCCTGTCCTCTCCGGAAGGCAGTTTCTGCTTGCGCTCGGATTTGAGTGTGTATATTGCAAGTGTTCCTATCAGTGAATCGTTCGGGGTCACTCCTGCGTCCGAGTGGAAGCCCAGCGAGAGGTCGAACGGAATCCCCATTCCGCCTTCCTTGGAAGGGTTGATGCGTGATCCCTTGCTCATCCATGCCACCCAGTCTCCACGTGACATGAAGTCATCCCTGTAGTCGCTTCTGCCTTCGTTCTGGTGCCATACGGTAGTGTCCGCTCCTGCCCACTGGAGCCAGTATCTTGCCGCTTCGGCTGAACGTGGAAGTCCTGATACATAAGGCTCGGCGATCACCGTTCCGGCACTGTCGCGCACCTCCCCGCGTGCTATGTTGCCCATTCCTCCTCCGAACCTCACGGCGTCAGCAGTTACGACGCTTCCCGGAGTGTGCTTCCATCCGTCCGGGGTGCTGTTGTCCAGTGTTACATATCCCTGCGTTCCTTCGGCGAACTCGAAGGTTCCAAGGTATATCCATGTGCCTCCGCCCATCTTCTGGTTGACCGCAAATGTGCTGACGCCTCCAAGATGGTGCACTGAGTAACATGCTGATGTGCAACTGTTCGGCAGACTCTTGTATGACACATATACGGCATATCTTCCTCTGGACGGAATCTGAGGCGTCCATCGTGCAGAGGCAAACCCGGCCTTCTTTCCGGAAGGAATACACTCGATGGAGCGTACTGTTCCCATCGTGAAA
This sequence comes from uncultured Muribaculaceae bacterium, assembly GCA_964567765.1. GTDB lineage: Bacteria > Bacteroidota > Bacteroidia > Bacteroidales > UBA932 > Cryptobacteroides. The sequence goes on along the minus strand of CAZMNZ010000049.1, from coordinate 8,781 downwards.
GGATTGTCGAGTTCCGAATATGTCTGCTGAAGGTCGGCAAAGCCTGTCCCGGCATTCTTCCATGATCCTTTCTCGCTGTATATTCCGGTTCCTCGCACTGCGCCCTCCCAGCCCGCTACATCGATGACCGGTGCGGCCACCCATGTGCTGTCGTTGTCCACGACGACCTCATTGACCTGTGTGTCCCTCTCGCGTGGCAGCATCACATATGCCCCGGCATTCTCCAGCATCGGCACCAGGAACGGAAGTACGAAACTCTGTGTGAACATGTCTTCGCAGGTCTGGAACAGGCAAGGACGCTGCCATGTCCAGCGGTCTGATCCGGAATCGTGGTATCTTCCATGACTCTGCCATAGGGCTATGTGCTTGTTGCCCAGTCCTTTGCTGTATTTCTGAACGCCAAGTGCAGTGACGATTGCAGGGGTGTTCTGAGGTTTCTTGTGACGGTGCCTGAAATCAGAAGGCCTTCCGTCCGTGCCGACACGGGATGTCACAAGATTGTCCAGATCGACGCGCCTGCTGTATATTTCTCCGACCTTGTAACGGCTGTATTTTTCCGGAAAAAGTCCGCCGAGAGCCTTCTTGAACCACCTTGGGTCACCTGATTTCCATGGGAAGTCTCCCAGACTTTCGGTGAAGTAGAAGTCCAGCGACGAACCCCTGCGCATGACGGTCTTGAGTTCGAGGCTTCCATGCACCGAAGTCTTCTCCTGCAGCAGAACCGCAAGTGAGTCGCAGGCAGGCTTGAAATCCGCCACAATCCCGCTTTGTGCAAACGAGGACGCAGCGGTAAGAAGAGAAAGCAGTATATATATGAATATCTTTTTCATTTGTGAGTCACGATGATATGGATGGCGACAGCAAGTGCTCCGGTGCAGATTCCGATTGCGTCTGCAATAAGGTCAGCTGTTTCGCATGCCCTGTAACTGGTGAGTGCCTGAAGCCTTTCGGTGGAATTGGCAAAAGCGAAGCCCAGCACGCAGATGATGACAAGAACGGCAGATTTCCGCCACTTCCCTTGTTCGGTATGGTAGAATGTCGTGTAGCCTAGAACAGGAAATGGGAGGAACATGACAAAGTGCATGATCTTGTCCAGCGGAATGCCCAGGAAGAATTTCGGAAGTTCAGGCAGACTGTCCGTGCGGATCACGCACAGAAGCACGACTGCAACAATATAGATGCAGAACAAGACCGTCGATATATTCCTTAACTTTCTGTCCATACGTCAAAGGGCCTGCATGTCATTGAGTTTCCTGTAGTATCCGTCCTTGGCGAGGAGTTCCTCATGGCGGCCTCTCTCGACAATCCTGCCTTCATGCATGACGCATATCTCGTCTGCGTTTCTCACTGTGGAGAGCCTGTGGGCTATGACTATGGTGGTCCTGGTCGAGGTAAGCCTGTCCAGAGCCTCCTGCACTATCTTCTCGGACTCGGTGTCCAGGGCTGAGGTGGCCTCGTCGAGGATGAGTATCGGCGGGTTCTTGAGTATGGCTCTGGCAATGCTTATGCGCTGCCTCTGGCCGCCGGAAAGTTTTCCTCCACGGTCACCGATGTTCGTCTGGTATCCGTCCTCCTTCTCCATGATGAAGTCATGGGCGTTGGCTATCTTTGCGGCGGCAACGACCTGTTCCATCGTCGCACCTTCCACTCCGAACGCTATGTTGTTGAATATCGTGTCGTTGAAGAGTATGGCTTCCTGATTCACGTTGCCGATCAGGCTGCGCAGATCCTTTACCCGGAAATCCCTGATGTCGGTGCCGTCAAGAGTGATAGAGCCCTTGTCCACATCATAATATCTCGGAATTAGGTCCACAAGGGTTGATTTTCCGGATCCGGACTGTCCTACAAGTGCGACCGTCCTTCCTTTCGGTACGGTCAGGTCGATGTCCTTGAGGATTTCCCTGCCTTCCTCGTAACTGAACGTCACTCCCTGGAACCTTATTTCTTCGTTGAATCCCTTCATCGGAGCGGGAACTGAAGGTTCTGTGATGTCGTTGACGGCGTTCATGATCTTGTCCACCCTTTCCATAGATGCAAGTCCCTTAGGGATGTTGTAACTTGCCCTGGAGAACTCCTTGAGAGGTGCGAGCACACTATAGAGGATGGTCATGTAATATATGAAGGTGGATGCGTCGATAGGTGCCTTGTCGCTGAGGATAAGGGTACCTCCGAACCAGAGGACCACCATGATCATTATCGAACCGAGGAATTCGCTGACCGGATGGGCGGATGCCTGGCGCACAGCAACTTTGGCAGAAGCCCTGCGGTAGTCGTCAGCAGTCTGGGTGAAGCGGGACTTCATCTTGTCTTCCGCTATGAACGCCTTGATCACGCGGAGGCCTCCGAGGGTCTCGTCCAGTTGCGCCATGGTCTCGCTCCATTTCTCCTGTGCCTCAAGCGAACGCCTTTTGAGTTTCTTTCCTATCGCGCTCATTCCCCATGCCATGAGCGGAACCACGGTCAGGGTGAACAGGGTGAGTTCCCAACTGAGGAATATGAGTGCTGAGAAATAACATATTATCAGTATCGGATTCTTGATGAGCATGTCAAGAGAACTGATGATGGAGTTCTCGATTTCGTTCACGTCGCCGCTCATCCTGGCGACGATGTCACCCTTCTTCTGCCTGTTGAAGAACCCCATCGGAAGACTCAGGAGTTTGTTATAGACCATTGTCCTGATGTCGCGCACGATTCCGGTTCTGAGCGGAACCATGACCGCTGATGAAGCGAAATAGCATGAGGTCTTGAGCAGGGTGACGCCTCCGAAGACGCAGCCGAGAATCAGCAGGGTGGTGGAGCCTCCCCACTTCTCGATCAACTGGCTGACGTAGAAATACATATTGTTCATCAACTGCTCCTTGCTCGGAGTCCCCTCCCAAGGCATGAACTCATACACCGTCGTGTCCATCTTGAACAGGATGTTCAGGATGGGGATCAGCAGGGCGAACGAGAATATGTTGAATATCGCCGAAAGCAGGTTGAGTATCACGGAACCTGCAAGAAATCTCTTATATGGGGCGGCGAACCGCTTCAGTACCTTCCAGAACTGCTTCATCTCCTATCTGTTTTATTCAATCGTGTGCAAAGCGCGCACAATCTACAAAAGTATGAAAAAATCCTGATTAAATCATCTTTTCCAGCCATTCGAAGATAAGACATATCCTTTTTCTGAATATTTCATAGTCCAGGGTTTCGGCCGTGTCCCAGGTCCTGTTGGTGTTCATCGTTATTCCGGATGTGAACAGGACTGCCGGAATGCCGTTGTCGATGAAGATCCGCTGGTCTGACAGACGGTAGAATATGTCGGTGAAGTTCTTGCTTCCGTAATATGTGTAGTCCAGATCCATGTGAAGTCCGCTGCTGCGGTTGCAGTAGTCCAGAATGTCCCTCTGGACAGGTTTCAACGAGTGCTTTCCGAGCATGATCATATAGTCCGGTCGGCCTGATTCGAGCGGTGACAGACTGCATCCGATCTGGTCGATGTTGACCATCAGACTGATCTTGTCGGGAGTTATCACTTCTCCGGTCACGGGGTCGGAAAGTTCTCCTTCGGCCAGCATTCTCCAGAAGTCTTGTGAGCCGGCCAGACTCATTTCCTTGGCGTCGAAGGCGACGAAGATGATGTTGCTTTCATATCCTTTTCCGAGCGTCCTCATCATGGAGAACATTTCTGCCAGGCTGGTCAGTGCCACTATGCCGGAGGCGTTTGAGTCGGCTCCCGGATAGGTCGTGCGTCTTAGTTGTCCGATATGGTCAAAATGAGTTCCGACAATCACGTATCTGTCCTTAGGTGACTTCAGCGATCCGGGCAGAAAACCGATGATGTTGCGTCCGAGCAATCCCTGACCTGCGTATATTCTCTTAGTGAACGTGCTGTCGAACTTCATGAGCCCGGCATCCCTGAACTCTCTTTCGATCCAGAATGCAGCCTCGATGTTTCCACGTGTTCCGGTCCCGCGTCCCTGGCATAGGGTGTCGGAAAGGAACTCCACATGTCTGTAAAGTTTCTTCTCCCAGACCAGGTTTCTGGCTGCGGAGGAACCTAGGCCCGAACTTCCCTGCGCACGTCCCGTCATGCAGAAAAACACTGCCATGAGCATTGTCATGACAGGTCTGATGGAATTTTTGAACATTTTTGTCTGCATACGCGCGGGAAATGATTATCTTTGTAAGTTGGCTTTTTCGGCGTGTTCCGCTTTGGGTCGCCAAAAATAGAAAAAATAAGCAGCATAAGGAAATATTTTTGTCAATGCGCAGGTTTATGAAGCATATTCTTATCGTCCTGCTCCTGTCCCTAGCAGGAGTGCAGGTGCTGTATGCCCAATATGACAAGGACGTCTTCTTCATGCGCGGACGCCATGCCCTGGCGGACGGAAAATATTCCCTTGCGATCGAGAACTTCAATATACTTTCCCAACTCGATACATCCGACTACTGGACCTTCTTCTTCCGCGGAATCGCCAAATATAATCTGGGAGACTTGCGCGGCGCAAAACGTGATTTCGACCGCTCGGTGCGTCTGAATCCGGTCTTCACTTCCGGATACCACTACCGGGGCATCACGGAAAGCCGTTTCGGAAACTATGATGCAGCCTTGAAAGATCTCCAGACTGCGATAGACCTGCGCCCCGGTTCGGAAGGACTCTATTTCAGCAGGGGAGTGACCTATTTCCTCTCCCAGCAGTTCGAGAAGGCGGTGAAGGACTTCGACAGATACATCCGCAAGGAACCCAAGGACCCGTCGGCATATCTTAACAGAGGTGCAAGTTACCTCTTCCTCAGAGACACCCTGAAAGCGGTCAATGACTACAACAAGGCCATAAAACTCGACCGCTTCGATCCTGAGGGTTACGTGCGCCGTGGCCGTCTGTATGCATCTCAGAAGAACTATGATCTGGCAATCGCCGACATGGACAAGGCCATAGAACTGGATACGACCAACACTTTCGCATATTTCAACAGGGCCATAATGTACTATGAGCAGGAGAAGTATCACGAGGCGATGGCAGACCTGAACCGTGTCCTGAAGGATGAGCCCGGCAATGCCCTGACCCTCTACAACAGAGGTCTGATAAGCGCCCAGTTGGGTGCCTACGAGGACGCCCTTTCCGACATGGACCGTGTGCTGAACATCAATCCTGAAAATGTGCTGGCCTATTTCAACAGGGCTTCCATCTTCATCGAGATGGGAATGTACCAGGACGCTCTGGAGGACTATGACAGGGCGATCGAACTTTATCCGGACTTTGCCAAGGCATATATGAACAGAGCCTATGTCAAGAACATGATGGGCGATTTCAAGGCCTCGAAGAAGGACTATGATACGGCTCAGAAGAAGATCCGGGAGTATAGGGAGAAGAATGCTTCGGATGAGACGTCTTTCGCCGATACGACGAAAAAATACAGTTCCCTGCTTGCTCTGGACGCGGAATTTGCCAAGAAGGACTTTAATGACGAACTTCTCCAGCATCGTGACATCGATATCAGGCTCAGACCTTTGTACAGGTTTGTCCTGACAGGCGCCAAGGATGACACCAATTATGCGCTTGACAGAGGGTACGAAAATGCTCTCATCACCCGTTTCGAGAGGGCTCTGCCAGTGGGCGTGGCCGTCAGAAATGATGATTCTCCTGTGTCCGCTGATGTTTTGGAGACGGTCGAGAAGGCGGCATGGGCGGGGGGCGAGCCTTCCGCTGAGGACTATTTCCTGAGGGCTCTGTATGACTATAACTCCAAGCAGTTCAACTCGTCTCTGAATTACTACGGCCGCGCAGTCGAGGAGGCTCAAGGCACAGGAACGATAGAAAGCCTGTATTCATCCTTCTATCATGTCAACCGGGGTGCGCTGCGTGCGGAGATGATAGACTTCATTTCTTCCATCGAGAGCAATGTTCAGGTGCTTTCAATGGATGACTCAGGCAATACGAGGGCCCGTGTGAAGGACCAGGTGTCACGTCAGTACGACTATTCCGACGCCATAAGGGATATGGAGGCCGCAGCAGAAATATTACCGGACATACCATATATATATTATAACCTCGGCAATCTGTACTGCCTCTCTTCCGAGCATATAAACTCCATCGGGAACTATTCCAAGGCTATCGAACTTTATCCGTATATGGGAGATGCCTATTTTAATCGTGGACTTGTGCTTATCTATCTGAAAGACAAGGAGAAAGGATGCATAGATCTTTCGCGTGCGGGAGAACTGGGCGTACAGGATGCGTACGGGGTGATCAAGAAATACTGTGAAAATGAGTAGAAAAGCAATAATATTCGATATGGGCGGGGTCCTCGTGGACCTCGACCTTGAAGCATGCAAGACAGCCTTCAAGACTGTTCTCGGATTTGAAGAGATAGACAACATCATCGATGCCTGTCACCAGAAGGGCATATGGGGCGAACTTGAAGAGGGAAGTCTCCATCCGGATGAGTTCCGCAGGATCGTGCTTGCCGGTTCGCGTCCCGGATCCGCTTCGCAGGACGTGGACCGGTGCATGTCAAGGATCCTTGTTGGCATCGAACCATATAAGGCGGTCATGCTCAGGCATATGGCTAAGTCATATGACCTGTATATGCTGAGCAACAACAACGGTATATGCCTTCCCTTTGCCTCAAAGATGTTTGACCGGGCAGGCGCTCCTTTGAAAGAGGTCTTCCTCAAACTCTTCCTCTCCTTTGAGATGAAGACCCTCAAGCCTTCTGCGGAGTTCTATCAGAGGGTCATGGAGGAAATCGGGCTTCCGGCCGAGGATATGCTCTTTATAGATGACTCACAGAAGAATGTGGACGGCGCTGTGTCTGCGGGACTGCCTGCGGTGTATTATGAGCCTGGCTCCGATCTTGCGGCACTGCTGTCGGGGGTGTTGGAGGATCCTTCCATTGCAGAAGTTTCGCATAAAGATATGGAGGGAAACTGCTGATGGTCAAGTTCATGAGCCTTTCCAGCGGAAGTTGCGGAAACTGTTATTATCTCGGAACGGAAAAAGGAGGCATACTTATAGATGCCGGTGTGAGCCTGCGTCGTCTGAAGAAGGTCCTGCAGGAGTATGACCTGGATATGGACTCGTTCTCGGCAGTCCTTGTCACTCACGATCATCTTGACCATATCCGTCATCTAGGGTCATTCTGCAAGAGACTCAGCAAGCCGGTATATACGGCTCCGGCTATTCATCAGGCTCTGGCCCGTCACACCTTCACCGCACCTACGATCGGTCCGTGCCGTCGCGAACTGGCAGAGGGTGAGTGGAATGAGGTGGCCGGAATGAAGGTAAGGTATTTCGTTGTCCCTCATGATGCCACTCAGACTGTCGGGTATGCGATCGAGGTGGAAGGACATAAGTTCGTGATAATGACCGATGTGGGACGTATGACTGACGAGGCGGTGGAGTTTGCCCGTCAGGCTGACACGGTGGTGGTGGAGTCCAATTATGATATGGACATGCTGATGAGCGGCCCTTATACATACGAGTTGAAGATGCGCATAGTACAGGGCTGCGGCCATCTTTCAAACGATGAGTGCGCTTCGGCGATACGCCGCTTCTGGCATCCCGGTCTCAGGAACATTTTCCTGTGCCATCTGAGCGAGAACAACAACACTCACGACCTTGCGTATCGCTGCAGTGCGTCTGCTCTGGAAGAAATCGGGGTGGAGAAGGGAACTGTCGCGCTGAGATGCCTTCCGCGTCAGTATCCGTCGCAGATGTATACCCTTTAGATTACGCCTTTCCAGGTGCTTGGAACGGGAGCCTCTATTGTCAGGGGCTCCTTTTTTACGGGGTGCACGAATGTGATACGGCGTGCGTGGAGAGAGATTCCTCCATCCGGATTGGAGCGTGGTGCACCATATTTCAGGTCACCCTTGATCGGACAGCCGAGATTTGAAAGCTGGCAGCGGATCTGGTGGTGACGGCCCGTCAGGAGTTCCACCTCGACCAGCCAGTACCGGTCTGTCTTCCCTATCTGACGATAATTCAGTCTGGCCTGCTTGGCGTCCTTGCGGGCTGACCCCGGACGGCATACATAAGACTTGTTCTGCTTTTCGTTTCTCCAGAGCATGTCTTCCAGACGGCCTTCCGATGGCTTCGGTTCGGCACAGACAAGTGCCCAGTAGAACTTGTGCACGTCGGAGTCGCGGAACATGGCGTTGAGGCGTTCCAATGCCTTGGAAGTCTTTGCAAGTACGGTGATTCCGCTCACCGGGCGGTCCAGACGATGGGGTAGTCCCATGAACACCTGCCCCGGCTTCGAGTCCCTCTGCGCGATGAATGCCTTATATGTCTCGGTCAGAGGCTCGTCGGATGTCTTGTCCCCCTGAACGATCTCCCCGACCTTCTTGTTAACGACAAGAAGGTGATTGTCTTCATATAATATTCTCGAAGCGAGGTCTTCGAATTCCTGCAGTGTCAGTTCTCTGTAAATCATGTCACAAAAATAGTAAATATGTCATTATCCAAGGCACATTGTCACGCTAAAACTGCCATTTTGGCATATCTTTTTTCAAAATATGGCTTGGCACATCTTTCGTTATTATCCCGGCGTCGTCCTAACGGATAGGGTAAAGATCCTTCACTACGTTCAGGATGATAGATTCACAGTTCGCCAGATGTCATTCTGAATGCAGAAGCCTTTCTGATCCTCGGATGTCATTCTGAGCGAAGCGAAGAATCTTTAACACAGATAATAATTTAAAAAAGGAGATAAACATTATGGGAAAGATTATTGGAATTGACCTTGGAACCACGAACTCATGCGTGGCAGTGATGGAAGGCAACGAGCCTG
>CAZMNZ010000048.1:0-14627 GCA_964567765.1 uncultured Muribaculaceae bacterium | reverse complement strand
AGGTGAAACTCCTTTTATCTACTCGACTGAGAGGTCGGAAAACGAAAGTAGGAAGTAAACTACTTTTGTTTTCCTCCTACTCGATTGCCTTGGTTACCTGCCCGACGGTTGCTTACATTGTCTGTGACAGATGCCGGCAGCTCCTCTCTTCTGTATATGGTCACTTCTGCGGGGACTGACGAAGATGTGAGGGTGAGGATGTTCTCGGAAATTTCGACCGAGTATGTGCTGCCCCAACCGGTACCGTTGTTGTACAGACCTTCAAGTTTTCCGTTTGACATGCTCCATGTTCCGGAATAATGCATGTACAGGGCGTCTGTTTCTGCTCTCTGGTATATCTCGAAGCTCTCTGCAGAGAAGGAGAGTCTGACGTCCAGGCTTTCTCCTGCCGGGACGTCGTCAATGGATATAAGCCTCCAGCTTCCGATCAGTTTCTCTGTCAGTTTCGCTTCCTTTTCACATGACAAGGATATGAGTACGACGGAGGCCGCGAGGAGGATATGTCTGATGCTTGAAAACATTTTCATTTTATTGTGATATTCATTTACCATATTATGCTTACAGCCAGCCGCCAGAGACATTCGTGTTGTTGCGCGATACGATTGATATCGTTCTTGATATCGTCATTCCTCCGGTCTGTTCCGGAGTGCCTGCCGATTGTCCACCTGCCACGGCTTTGATTGTGATACGCCCGCATCCGATTGCGTTGCATCTGATTTGCAGTATTCCGGCTTCTGCCGATGGCTCTTCTTCCATCCCTAAGGAAATCTTGTCTTCTGGACTTGTTTCCACTCCCGTGATGGTCATGTGAGCGACGTCAGAACCGAACCATTCCGTGAGGTCTATTGACGCAGTCTCTCCTGCCTTTACAGTAACGAACGGTGTTCCCTCTATGTTCATGAGAAGTTTCCATGCATCTATTACGCCGGTTCCCATCATTCCGCTGTACTCTTCCAGCGGCATCCGGCTGCCTGAAGGTTTCGTCTTATTGCCGGAAAGGAATGACTCAAGTGGATTTACGGAGGTCAGTATCATTGATTTGAATTCTTCCTGGCTGAATGTCCTGCCGAGTTTCAATGCATATGATAATCCTAAAGCCGTAATTCCGGACACGACAGGTGTCGCCATTGATGTCCCGTGCATGAATGCATAGTCTCCTCCTGCCTCATCAGACTCGCTCGGAACTGTTGACAACATTGTTATGCCTACCGTATTATCTCCTCCAGGTGCGGCTACGTTGACTCCTGCACCATAGTTGGTGTACCACGCCGGGAGATTATCCTGAGATATTGCACTGACACAGATATAATCTCTGTATGCACCCGGGTAGGAGGCCATTGCCCCGCCGTCGTTACCAGCTGAAAATACGACGATATTGCCATCCACAGCCTTGCAGTTGGCATTGGCCGGATCGAGGAAGTAATCCAAAGCCCGTTTTTCTACAGAGCGTCCGCTCTCATATGCGGCGTCGGATGCATATTGTCCCGAAGGTTGACCAAAGGAGCACTGGAGAACTGCAGCTCCGTTGTCTGCTGCATACTTGATTGCCGCAGCGTATGCTGCAATGTCATCCTTTCTGTTTCCGCTGAATATCTGGCAGGACATCAGACGCACTCCATCCCCGTTTCCACTGCCTCCGGCCACACTGCTTATGCCTATGCCGTTGTTGTTGACTGCTCCAACAAGCCCTGCCACATGGGTGCCATGGCCTATATCACCGTACTTGCCCCATGAAATCGGACCGTCTGCAATAAAATTATATCCGTGGATGTCATCAACATATCCGTTATCGTCGTCATCAATGCCGTTGTCAGGAATTTCACCTTCATTGACCCACATCGCTTCTGCCAGATCGGAATGGGTATGCTTGATGCCTTCATCCACGACTGCGACAATCACTGAAGGATTTCCCGTCTCAAGTCTCCATGCATCACGTATGTTCACATCAGTTCCGGCCACTGTGGAGTTGCCGAAAAGTTCCTTGTTTCCATTGTTGTGCAGGTACCACTGACTCTTGAACAGCGGATCATTCATCGTCACAGGTTCTTCTGCTGCCTTGCTCTCGGGATTCAGTCTGCAGTCGGAAATATGATACGGCCTTTCAAGCCGTTTTCCGTACTGGATGGTTTCTATATGACTTTCCTTGCTAAGTTCCTTCGCAGCAGCTGTCACATCCTTCCCCTCCGGGATAGTGACCTTGTACCATCTGTCCAGTCCGTGTTTCTTCTCCAGTGCCTCCTTTCCAGGAATGGAACGGAATACGGGGCTTGTCAGGTATCCCATGTCATGTAGTCTGTCTGCATGAGACGTCATCACAAGGAGCTCACCCTCCACTGCTCCATCGGAAGAGTTTATTATCTTTCCGGCTGTGTGTCCGTCCTCGTCCCGAACTATAGTAGCATCCGAGATCGAGCATCCTGCCAGGGCAAGTGCCGCAGGCAGGATGCATAGTCTGAGTATCGAAAATTTCATACGGATGTGCTATTCCTCGTCGTCTCGTGAAAGCGAAATGTTGATTCCGAAGATAATCACCTTCTCACCGGCATTGCCTGTGACTTTGAAGGTTATGATCTCGCCTTCCGTTGTCTTGGCTGCGTCGTCGTATGCTTCACCGAAGTTGTAGAATCTGTAGTCCCTGTCACCATCGATAAGGAGGTTCACTTCATCGGCAGATGCTGCGTCATTCTTGAGTGCAGTAAACGGATTTTCGTCTGTACTCTTGTATGCCTCACCATAGGATGAGTAGTCAGTCGATTTGGTCAGTATGCTCTTTCCGCTGTTTCTGACAAGTTCCACGGTAGGGGTGCCGCCGACTCCTATTGCATAGAACCTCAGTACCTTGCCATTTTCATTGACGGTGATGGACGCTTCTCCTCCTGCATTGATGACGAACCCGGTTGATGTGGCCTGTCGGTTGATGTTGAACTCCTGTTCAGTCGCTTCTGTACCTGCATTGAATGTCTTGATGTTTCCCCATTCGTTGCTCTTGAGGCGGCTGATTGTCGGCGATGCAACGTTGATCAATGTATAGTTGCTGGCTTCTGTCACGATGCCGTCAGGAAGAGAGTTGCCTGAGCCGACAATGATGACTTCCAGAGGAGTACCCGTTGCGTCTATGCTCTTTATGCTTCCTGTGGTAGCAGCTTTGGTTATGTCGATGGAGGTTATGGCAGTGTTGCTGATGTCGAGAGTCTCCAACTTTTCCGCTGTGCTGAACTTGACGGATCCGCTGAGTTGGGTACCCGAAAGGTTCAGTTTGACGACAGTGCGTGCTATGGCTGTCTCTGCAAGGTCTGCCGTTGCAGTGTTGCTGAGGTCAACCTCGGTAAGGGATGACATGTTGTACGGGTCAACCGTCGCTCCGGTATTGCCAGACATGTTGAGGTATGACAGGAAGTAGAAAGGAAGGTTTGAATAACTGAAGTTTCCTGTGAGGGAATTGCCGCTTAAGTCGAGATATTCCATATATTCGGCCTTTTTGAGACCTGTGACGCTTGTGAGACTGTTGTTCCTGAGATCCAGTTTCTTCAATTTCTTCATATCAGTTGCATCGAATGAAGTTAGGTTGTTGTTGGCAAGAATGAGGGTCTCAAGAGGGAATACCTCGAGTCCGGAGGCGTCCGTGAGGAAATATCCGCTGAGGTCTATTTCGGTCACAGAAGCAGCCTCAGTGGCACTTATCTGCCCGTCATCATCAAGGTCGTATTCGCGTAGAATCTTCGCGCGGGCATACTGGTCCTGGATGCCTGCAGAGTAGTCACTGGTCTCTCCTGCAGAATCCCCTACAAATTCAATGTTCACAGTCACATAATCTTCTTCGCCCCAGTATCCTTTAGGATAGCTGAAGGAAGACACATTGGATTCCACTGCCTTTGCGAACCGTATTGTCTTCACTGCGTAGCAGGATAGAACGCGGAAACTGCTCAGTTTTGTCGCTGCCGATACATCGATGACTTCCAGATAGTCAGCATTCATGCAGTTGAACGTTGTCAGGAGCGGAGATTTGCTGAGATCCACTTTTTTCAGATTTGATTCAATTGCGGTGAATTCAACAAGGTTGATCAGGCTCGAGAAATCCACTTCCGAGACTCCTGAATAGTCCATCGAAAGGTAGGTCAGTTCCGTATTTCCACTTAGGTTGAGGCTGGTCAAGGTTTCTGCACCTGCATAAAGTCTGTTCAGACTTTTGCATGGACTTACATCAAGCGTAGTGACCTTGGTGCCGTATATGGAGATTTCCCTAAGTGCAGTGTTGTTTGTGAAGTCTACAGCTGCAAGAGACGAATTCGGAGCATAGAAGCTTGTGAGCTTTTTCATATCCGAGATGTCTATTGTGGTTACGGATGTCTGTGCTATGTTGATGTCCAGGACCTCTGCAAGTCCCTCTACATTGACTTCTTCGATGCTTGATGCGTATCTCACGCTTATGACTTCGAGCTTGCTGTTGCCGCTCAGGTCTATTGACCTGATTGTAGAACTTGAATTGCCGTCGAACTTGAATATCTTGAGGTTGTAGAAAGCCGATACTCCGTCGAAGGACGTTACCGCGCCGTCAGTGTTTTCAGAATATATGATAGACTCTACGGCCGCAGCTTCCGCGTAGGAAATATCACCGTTTCCGTCAGCGTCGAAGTCCTTTATTATGTAGGCCTTGAAGTTTTCGTCGGTGATATTGCCTGGGTCTGCGGCGGCTCCAGCCTTCTGTACGATTGAGATCTTCTGCACGGCAGTACCCTGAGGGTCAAGTATCGAGATGACGCCGGTCCTTACTTCTGGTGTTTTGTTGGCAGCAATGCTGAACGTCAGTGTATTTGTGACGGTCTCTCCTGACTTTACTTCTGCCTGGCTGATCCATGTCACATCTTCCGGTATGCTTACAGTGTAGTCAATGTTTGAGGTCACGCTCACTGTCACTGTTCCTCCTTCCGCTGCTACTTCTTCAGTTCCGGCAACGACTTCAAGGATTCCGTTGGTGAAGGTGAGTGTCTTGATGTCGCTCTTTCCTGTGCCGTCAGTCGCGTAAGCCAGAACCTTTCCGTCCTTACCGTCTTCAGGCGCTGTTACCTTGAGTACTCCTTTACCGCTGTTTTCGGGAACGATCTCAGCAATCCAGTTCCCTGATGCAAACGCATCTACGGCAGTTTCCTCCGTGCTGTTATTGACTGTGTACGGAATCTCAGTGGTTGTCTGGCTTGCGACTTCAAGTCCGGATACTTTTCCGAAGACGAGTCCGAAAGGCTTGTCGCGTGGGATGAGTATTTCCCAGCCGTCAGTCAGTACGAACACTACGCCAGCCGAAGTCTCCCTTACGTCTGAGAAGACTGCATCAACAGCTGTCACGGAGCCGGTTGCGCTTCCGAGAACCTCCCATCTTTCACCGTCGTAGGATACTTCCCAATACCCCTCATTGATTCTGAGTTGAGGTGTCAGACCATCATTGCCTGCAGTTCCCGTTGCTGGAATGACTTTGTCATCGGCATCTTTGAGAAGGACGCCGTCTACCGTCCAGCAATATACTCCGTTCACCATCTGAACGCCTATCTGAGGAACGTTTCCGTTCTTTCCGGCAGCTCCGTCCTCACCTTTGTCTCCCTTGTCTCCCTTCTTGCCGTGGTATATGGTTACTATGCTGCTGTCGGAGAACAGAATTGTATATCCTATCACGCTGCCGTCTGTCTGGTCCTTGACTTCTGTGATGCCGGTCACGGACAGGTTCTTCTGAGCAGCTTCTACAATTTTCTGAAGTGCAGAAATGTTGGTATTGATCGTTGCCAGATCCTCCTTGATGGATGTAACCTCCTGTTCAAGCTCATCCATTCTTCCCATTATTGCGGAGTCGTCGTAGCATCCTGTTGCTAGGAGCGCTGCTCCTACTATTATTCCTAATACTCTTGCTTTCATAATTTTTTTGTTTTTATAGTTTTATCTCTTTTCCACTTTTTACGGAGAATACGGATATCTTTTCTCCCGCCTTGGTTGAATTGCCTGACCAGAAGTCATATGCTTCAGAATAGCCTACCTGATAGCGGCCGCTCTCCTGTCCCTTAGGCACAGGTACAGGAATCATCAGTTCGTAATGCCATTCTCCGAAGTTTCCTGCGGCATCGGCGGCAAAGTATGAAAAACTCCAAGGCATATGAGGCTGGGTCTCTCCGGAAGAGGAGTCATACCATTCATAATCTTTTGTCGAGCCGTACCACCAAGGACGAGTCCTCCAGAATGTCTTGTCTATGACTACGTTGCCAGGAGGGGAGTCCGGACTCATGTTGAGCGATACGAGGTGATCTCTTCCGCCTGCATCCTCATAATTCTCGACAGGTGGCCAGAGACCGACATACCAGTGTGTGGGATCGCCTGTAGTGGTCATGCGTGTGATCATCACACAGTCCCCATTGTCGACATCGCTCCAGATGTCCGGTGCAAGTTTCTTCAGATCCTCTCCGCGGAACAGTTCATAACTTATATTTACGTCAACATCGGCCTTGCCGAACGGAATTTCCGGTGAAGTGAACGTGTATTCATACATCTTGGTGGTGTTTGTACCTGCGTATCCGAAGACGAGTAGGGAGTATTCTCTGTCGGAGAACCACCTTGAAGAATATTCCTTCTCTCCCTGATATATATTGTAGGAGATTTCGTCCTCGTAGTAATCCTTGATCTGGGCCATCACCTCCTTTTCCATGAGCGAACCGTCTGCGTAGCGGTAAGTCTCAAGCTGAGACTTCTCTATGAGGAACGGAAGGAAGAACTCCTCGCTGTTATTTGGTCTGATGCTGAATTTAGCTGCATCCCAGGAGCTGCTTATCAGTGACACCTCGAAGGTCATTTCTGATTCCTCGGCTTCTGCCGTCTTCTGGTCGATCCTTTTTATCGCTGTAGTGCATTTCCCCTTGCCGTCTACACCGAACACATATATGCGATATGTCTGTTCCGGTTCAAATGACCACTTGAGGTCACGTCTTCCCCATTTCTCCACTGTACCGGTATGCAGGTCCTTGAAGTTGTCCCATGTGACATCGATGCCGTAATAGCCTGTGCTGATGCGGTCTGCCTCCATGTTGATGGCTCTTTCCACCATCTGACTGTCATTGTAACCTTCGCAGCGAGCCTCGCTGATAAGTGCGATGTAATAGCGTGTGGAAGGATTGGATGCCTCGACCTTCACCTTGATGTCCATGGATTCGACTTCAGTCACCGTCACGTTGAACTGGCAGTCATCCGTCACCGTATGGTCCTTTGTCGTGAACTCGAGCACATCGAACGGTTCAGTAGTGGGATTTCCCTGCATGTCCATTCCCCATGCGATTATGTGGTACGTCGTGAGTGTGCTGAGACCTCCCTGGGTCTGTATCACTGCACCCTTGCTCAGGTTCACTCCAAGGTAGGTCTCCACAGAAACTCCGCTGTACTGAGCATTGCGCATAAGCGTGTTGATCATGGTCTCCCTGATGAAATCGAGGCTGTAGGTGTCATAGTCCGTCTGTGATACATATGTCCAGTACCAGGTTGATGTCGCATCGGACGGAGTTATTGCGAAGGATACCTGATTCTGCTGTATATCAGTGGTTTTTGCAGTAAACGTAAGGTCTGAGTAGTTGAGTGAAAGTGTCCTGAACTGGAAAAGGTTGATGGCGCTTGTCCTGGTGCCGTCGTGGGCCATTCCATACACAACTAAATAGTAATCTGTGTTCTGCTTGAGCGTGTTGTATGGAACAGACAAGCTCACACCAGTCTCGGTCATCTTGTACATTGATGTCAGACTGTGGAGATAATGTTCCAGTGTGCTTCCTGCTTCTTGAGCGCTTTCCTGAAGGAATTCCAGATCGCTTTTGTAGAAGGCGTCGCCATACTCGAAGTCTCCCGGCTTCTTGGGATCCAGGGCGAGGTACTTGTCCACGCCTGCCTTGCTCATGATTTCAAAGAAATAGTTGCCCTTGTGGTCTTTAGGGGTGATTTGGGCTGTCACACCTGTGGCCGACAGATTCTCGAAGGTCACTGAAAATTCCTTGAATTCAAATTTCTCCTGTTCAAGAATGATGTCGGCAGTGACATCTTCTCCATATGTAAGGTTGAGGACAGCATTCCTGACATCCGCAAAATTGTCTGCCACCGAGAACTGTATGGCCGCATCTGTAGCTGTCAGATCGTATACCCATTCCGTTTCTGTCGTCGCCTTGAGTTCAAGGCCTGTGATTTTGTTCTGCAGGGTAAATGGAATGCTGTGGGAGCCGGCGGCTCCTCCGATAGTAACGGTATCCGCCACCTCAAGTTCCGGCGGATTCACCTCGACTATGTCCTTGTTGCGGCAGGAGACCGCAAACAGTGACAGAGTCAATAAGGGGAGTAAGATTTTTTTCATAGCAAAATGTTATTATCGTGTTTGCATATCATCAATCAGTATAGGTTCTCCAAGAGGGACGAAGTCCGTATATGCCGGTTCTACCGAGAATGTGGAAGCTGGCTGCGTTGTCACATCCTTCGATAGGAAGTCGTCGAGGCTGAATGTCTTACCTGAAGACTTCATTATCCTTCTGACGATGGCTTCTCTTGACGGAGCATTGTAGTAGGAGCGGTTGTCCTCCATGCAGCTTATCTCCTCCGGTCTCCATACTCCTTTCTTATACAGGCATCCTCCTTCGTAAAGCCCTACGGATTCATATCCGCTAAGTCCGAAATAGTGTTTCCAATGTACTTCCTCACGGCTGTCAGTGAGTGATATGTTGTATCCGTAGCATGGATCTTCCGTACGCCAGTCCTTTATCTGATCCCGCACATCGGTCGGTAGCTCCTTGTCTTCATATCTGTATTCGTCCAGAAGTCTTCCGAATCCATGTCCTCCTGCTTCATGGGAAACCACCTTGGTGAATGACTCCTTGCCCATCGGACACATCGATACGCTTCTTCCCGACCTGTTCATCATGCAGGTGCCGGCGTATGCATCGATGTTGATCAGCACTATCACAGTGGTATTCTCCAGTGCCTCTGTCGTCATCTCCGGCACGGTCAGGGCGTAATTGAACACCTTGTCATAGTCACATTCGGTGTTTGTGCTAGTGCCTCCATCAAGCTTGGATTTGAAGGCCGTGTTCCTGGTCTGGGCAGGGCAGCCTTTCATGTCCTGAAGGACAGTTGCTCCACGCTCTTCAGAGTGGACTGCTACTGAACTGATCCTGAAATAGTTTCTGTACGTCGGGTATGGTTCTATGCTGAAGAATGCCTCTACTGCAGTCTCGACAGCCTTGTCGAAAGCACCTCCTTCGATATAGTCTTCCTCAATGAAACCGTCTCCCATGAATATGAGATGAACAGGTTTCGGTGCGCCAGCATTCTCTTTCTGTATGAGAACGACTTCACCATTCTTATATGCGCCGCCGTCTCCGGTGGTGAAACTTCCGGTCTCGCTTTCGGAGCGTCCTCCGAAGTCATCCTCCGCCGCCACCTTCCATATGTATGTGGTGTTCTTTTCCATCAGGGCGGGAAGTCTTCCGCGAGTTGTGGAAGTGTTCATTGTCGTCCAGTTCTCTCCGTTGTCGGGAGATACCATGAGTTCATATGATACATTGTCTCCGTCCGGATCGGATGCTTTTTCCCATGCGAACTCCGCGTTGATCTTCACATCCGTTCCATCCTCTCCAGGATAGGAGAGCTTTACCTGTGACGGTGCAGTGTTAGGCAGGTTCTGACTCACAGTCAGCATCGTGAATGTGTCCCCGTAATACAAGGTCAGTAACTGTCGCTTGCGCGGTGTCCTGTCCTCTACGGGGTCCGGAGTCATGGTCACTGTCGTCTGTCCTGCCGTGCCGCTTTCAGGCGACACCTTGCACCATGAGGCCGCAGTCGGGACTTCAATCCTCCAGTCGTGTGTGGTGTTTATCGTGAATTCGATGGGCGTGCCGTCCGCGTCAAACTCGAAATTGTACGCGCTCACCTCGAACTCCACCTCTTCTGTCGACGGATCTGCCGGAGTCGGGATGTCCTCAATGTCTTCATTTACGCAGCCAGATGTGACGGCAGCGGCAACGGCTAAGCAGACAATTGTCTTTAATATGTTGTCATGGATTTTCATATCTTGCTGTTATTCTATGCTGGAAACGAAATTAAGTGTTGTGCCGTTATCCACCTTGCCGTATGAACCCACCTCTACGGAAGTGGCCGTACTATGGAGGGCATATTCGAATGCCGATGTGGTTGTAATATGTCCGTCGTCACCGTACTTCATTATGATGGAGTCGTCTCCGGTCTTGCCGCTTCCCCAGAATGCCAGCATATAGCTGTCGTTGTAATGGTAGAATCCTCTTCCGAAAGCGCCTCCGGTGAAGTTGCCCTCGTTGTAGAAGGTTCCGTCGAATGTTATCGTCCTGCGAGCCCTGTTGAGTGTTCCTCTGAGGATAGGGTTGGCATAGTTATCTTCTCCTGAGAGGATGTTGAACCAGTTGGCATATACGACTATATGATTCTCGTCCGGCATCTCGAATCTCATGTTGAAGGTCTGGTTGTCACCGTATGGCACGGTATATTCTCCACATATCGGGGCCGGAAGTTTCACCGTGTAGCGCAGAGCGTCCATGTCGGGGCTGAATGCGTTCGATTCGTTGCCCCAGTCATCGTAGAATGCACCTTCCTTAATGCTTACGTCGAAGTAGCCTTCCGGAGTCTTGGGCAGGACTATTGTCACAGTCCTGTTGTCTTCTCCGATATTGTATTTTTCCGCATACATGGTCTTGATTCCATCCTTCTCGCTGTATATCATCTGCATGGGTTCCGTGAGTCCCGAGTCATGTATGTCGAATGGAAAGGTGAGTGTCATGGCAGCTCCTTCTTCAGACCAGTCGTGATCTTCTCCGTACGCTTTGAAATATGATGGCTGGATAGAGAAGTTTACCTTGTCATCCTGCCAGCATATGCCGGTGTAGAAGTTGTTGGCCTCGTCATATCTGGCCCAGTATGCTTCACATCCGTTTCCATTGGCATCGACGAATGCATCTGCCTCATAACTGAGCATGAATATGGCTCCGTTTGCGGTGCCGTTCTCCGGCCTTGGACAGGTGATTGCTGCTTTGCCTTCTGATATCTTTATGTTTTCCTCAGCAAGGTACACCAGATCATAGAACTTCTTCGTGATGTCCTGCATGCATCTGACCATCACTTTGCCTGTTCCTCTGTGAATCGGCTCGGTAAATTCTATTGTGACGGAGTTGGCGTTCCTTGTGTATTGTTTTGGTGCAGGTATCGTGGTGTCTGTCGTAGTCACGTCCCAGACTACGACTTCGCTCATCAGACCGGTTTGAGTGATGGCTGCTGCAAGTACGCGGTATGAGACTGCGGAACCGGCCTTTATGCTCACTTCCGCCAGAGGTGTATCCTTCACATTGAATGCTTCGGCATCCAATGTGCCTGAAACCTTCTTGAAGAGTATATCTGTCGCGGAAGGTATAGTATCAGCCGGACCGGCCAGCACCGCGTAGGCGTATTGTGCGGCTGGAGATTCGGCGCCAACAGTGAAACTGAAGCCGTTGTCTGTCACTTCTCCTCCGGTTATGACTGCAACAGGTTTGTCCTTGCCCTTGTTGTCGATTCCTAATCTATCTTCCTGTCCGCAGGCTGTCAGCAGGACGAGGACAGCCGCAGTAATATATGCTTTTGCTCTCATGATATCAGTTCGTATCTTTGCGTGTCAATGTTATGTCTGTAAAGCCATACCAATAGCCGTATGTGATTCCGGTTGTGCCTCCCTTCACCCTTGAGGCCAGTCCATAACCTCCCTCGAAAGTGATTATGCTCATGTCCTCGTTCCAGAATCCTTTCAGTTCTGTGGTTTCATCGAGGGACCAGTTCGGCATCACTGTCAGCATATACAGGTCACAGAGTTCATCGATACCCGTGAACTCCCACGATGTTCCCATAAGAGTGTTGGTCTGTACGCTCAGACCTCCTACCTCTGCGTCATATTCAATATACCATATCGGTTGCATCGCAGGTTTAAAGTCGCTGTCTCGGAGGTCATACTGCACTCCGGCCCAGCCCCAGCATACGAGAATCTTCTCATTGTTTGCCTTCTGTTCTTCTTCTGTAAATCCTCCGCTTATATTCACTTCAAACGAGTTCTCGTTGCCGTCTTCGTCCTTGCCTTTAAGTATCCAGTCACCCCAAAGTCTGTCGTATGGGTTGTTGTCGTTGTCTGCGATGATTACCTCCGCGGTGGCATTGACCGGATCGGCACCGCTTATGTTCTTGAGAGTGAAGGACATGATGACATCCTCGTTTATTTCCTTGTTGTCCAAGACCAGAAACTCTATGTAGACGGGAGCGATAGTATCACCCACATACTTCAGTCCCTGACTCTGTGTGAGGAGCACGACTTCCTCCGGATTCCCGCCTTCCGCAAGCGTCACCTCTACATCGAAGCCGATAGGATAGGACTCAGGCTCTCCTGTGAATTTCACAGGCAGCTTGACAAGTCCGGCACTTTCCTTATATACATATTGTGTGGCGTCAAAACCTATGGTAGCATTTCCTGCACCTTTCTTTTCTTCGGTACATGAGACCATGACAGCTGCCATCGTCAGTAATGCTGTAATATATCTTGCTGTTCTCATCTTGCTTGTCAGTTAGTGTATGCCGGGTTCTGCTTCATCTTGGGGTTTGCTTCCATTTCAGCGGTCGGAATCGGCCAGAGGAAATACGGGTCATCGGCCTCTCTGGTACATTCCGCATAGTTCTGTCCCGGCATGAGCAGAGAAGGATCCTGTCCGGCAGAACGTGTGAAACCGAGATGCCATCTCTTCAGGTCGTTCATCCTGAAACCTTCACCGAAAAGTTCCCTCACACGCTCGTCGCGGATCTCACGCATAAGGTCGATACCCGAATACTCGATCTCTTTCCATCCGGATATACGCTTGGCCTTGAGCTCGTTGAGGATACTGCTTGCCACGAAGTCCTGTCCCTGTCTGTTGGCTGCTGCTTCCGCTGCAATAAGGTACATCTCCGATATGCGGAACACTTTCGGCATATTGACATAATTTGTCACAGCCGAATATAGCTTGGGATTTCCCGGATATTTTATCAGAAGGGTAATCCTGCCTACCACAGGAGTCGTGATGTCCCTGGTGTCGAAGTAGCTGTCATACCTTATGTCCTTGCTCTTGTCATAAAGAGCTAACACCCAGTCTTCCGGAACATATTGCGGATTGTCCTTGCCGGCAACTCCTGATGTGTTGTAAATGAAGTAGTTGAACGAATTGCCGATGTCAGTCTGATCCTGCATGGCAATCTGCCAGATGGTTTCCTGAAGATTGTCGTTGATCCATGCTGCCGCGTATGCCGCCTTGTCGCTGACCAGCTGGTATCTTCCCCCGTCGATGAGGCTCTTGGCCTTCAGGAATGCCGTGTCGTAATCGTGCATTGCCAGGGCCACACGTGCCTGAAGTGCCTTGACCACATCGGTTGTCACGTATTCGGCATTAGGACGTCCTTCCGTCATCACGTGGCTCTCAGCTTCGGCGAGGTCTGCCGTGATCTGGTTGAATGTTTCTGACAGAGAACCTCTGTCCGGATACTTGGAGGAATCTCCGGTAGGGGCATATGCCGTCACGACAGGAACACCCATGACCTCTTCTGCGGTGTCAGGTTCGTAATCTTCGCAGAAATACATGGTCAGCATATAGTACATATGCGCACGGATGTAGCAGGCTTCTCCGTAGTAAGTCTGCACCTTGACGCTGTCCTCTTCCGACAGCGTTCCTGAGTCAAGCAGTCTGCGGCATCCTTCAATCAGGAAGTTGGCATTCCCGATGTAGCTGTATAGACTGAACCATACCGACCTTGCGAGACTCTCGCTGGCAGTAACATTATAGTGATAGAAATTTCCGTAATGGTTGCCGAAATTCCTGACTGCGTGGTACATGTCTGTCTGTAGGTCCGGACCATATACGAATGCGCCCGTGAAACAGAACTTCATGCCTGAATACAGACCGTTGCGGAATGCAAGGCAGTCGTCCACACTTTCCATGGAATTTTCGGTGTTGATTGCATTCTGCGGAAACTTGTCAAGGTCACATGCCGCCACGGAAAGCAGGGCGGCAATGCCGAGTAAATATCTTTTGATATGCGTCATAGTCAATGTGTTGTGGCTTTTAGAAAACTAATTCTGCACCGAATACTATCTGGCGTGAGTTAGGGTACATACCGCTAGTTCCGTTGGAGTATCCCACCTCGGGGTCATATCCTTCGAATCCTGTTACAGTCCAGAGGTTACGTCCTGTGACATACAGCTTCACATTCGAGAGCACCTTGCTCTTCCTTATGAGTCCGCTCGGGAAGGAGTAGGACAGGGAAAGATTCTTAAGACGCAGGAATGAAGCGTTGGAGTACCTTGCTGTGTCGTGGTAGAACGGTGTTCCGTATTTAGGTATGTCTGTCACCTGTCCCGGAGTCGTCCAGATGTCCAGCATCTTTGTTTCGAAATTACTCTTGAAAAGGAGGTTCTGCGGGTTCATGGTATAATACCTTTCGTTGAGGAATATCCATCGTTCGCCGATCCACGAAAAGTCTGCATTTATGCCTATTCCTTTCCAGGAGAAGTTCGTGGAGAAACCGCCCGACCATTTTGCATCGGCATCCATTCCGCA
>CAZMNZ010000047.1:0-14690 GCA_964567765.1 uncultured Muribaculaceae bacterium | reverse complement strand
CTGCACGGTCCTGCCACCACGCTCGGTCTCGGTTCCGTAAACATGCCCCACTCATACAGTGGCACTATGTCTAATTTCTTGTCTGCCATATATTTATATATTTATAAATTTATTATCTTATTATTCTGCGGATCTTGTTGGACTCCTCGATAAGGCCGCGAATCGCGTCCTCATCCCCATCATCTATGGCCTTCCTGAAGTCCTGCATCTTTTCTATATATGTGTCTATGACCCTCAGGACATTGTCCCTATTCTGCATCAGGATAGGAGTCCACATGTCGGGGCTGCTCTTCGCAAGACGCACCGTCGATGAGAATCCTCCCGACGCCAGGTCGAAGATGTGCTTCTCGTCCTTTTCCTTGTCCAGCACCGTAAGGGCCAGCGCAAAGGAAGTCACATGCGAGATGTGGGACACATATGCCGTATGAACATCGTGGTTGGAGGAATTCATATATATGGTCCTCATATTCAGGGTCTCATAGAGACGCTCCACCGTGCGCACAGCCTTCGGATCCGACTCCTCCGCGTCGCAGATTATGCCGGCATGGCCGTCGAACAGTCCCGGCATCGCAGCCCACGGACCGCTGTACTCCGTTCCGGCCATCGGGTGCGTTCCCACATATCTTCTGCGCTCCGGATGATATTTCACCGCGCGGGCCAGCTGCTCCTTGGTAGAGCACACGTCGATGACCACTTTCTTATCTGCATCTGACCTCTCTGCTGTTCTCTGCCTCTCTGCTCCTGACCTCTCTATTTCTGGCCTCTCTGCTGTTCTCTGTCTTTCTGCGGCTCCCTGACCGGTAGTCCCTTCGGCCGTCCTGAGTTCTGCGAACCGGTCCAGCACCTGAGGCAGCATCTTCACGGCTGTTCCCACCGGCACCGCCAGCACGACCAGGTCCGCCTCGTCCACACACTCCTCGAATGAGACTATCCTGTCCGCCAGTCCGATCTTTTCCGCTGCGGCGGCGTTCACAGGGTCCGCTTCGACGCCCAGTACCTCATCCGCAAAGCCTCTGCGCCTGAGGTCCACCGCCATCGACCCTCCGATCAGTCCCAGTCCTATGATTCCTACTTTCATCGTGATTCACAACTATTTAAACATCACCACTTTAACCCATATTGCTCGACATCCCAGCCATGCGAGCCATACACCCTAAATCTCTGACCTACAGTCTGTTCTGCATCACGCCAGATATTCTGGCATACGCCTCTTCCAGCACCTGAGGCTTCGCGCAGAGGGATATGCGTATATAATCCTCGCCGTTCTTTCCGAATATGAAGCCCGGTGTGATGAACACTCCCGCTCTCTGGAGAATCCGGTCGGAGAGCAGTTCCCCAGCAGATTTCCCTACTCCCTCCAGTCGCACGAAATAACATGGGGGTTCCGGCTGACTAGAATGGCAAGAGGGTACCGGCTGACCGGAATGGCAAGGGGTCACAAGGTGCTCTCCGACTCGTCCCCAAAGGAACATGCCGGTGCTGTCGTGGTCATATTCCGCTCCCAGCAGATCGAATATCTTCCCGGCCAGCACCCTGCGGCGACGATATTCGCCATTCAGCTGCTCAAACCATTCCGGCCCCTGAGCAAGAGCCTGTACAGCAGCCAGTTGCAACGGCTTGAACATTCCCGAATCCATCTGGCTCTTGACTTTCAGGATTTCAGATATCACCTGCGCATCCGCCGCCACCATTCCGATTCGCCAGCCGGCCATGTTGTGCGCCTTGCTCAACGAGTTGAGTTCCAGACAGCACTCCTTGGCTCCCGGCTGTGCAAGAATCGACAGCGGCCTGTCATTCAGAATGAAACTGTATGGATTGTCGTTGCATATGAGGATTCCGTGTCTGCGGCCGAAGTCCACCAGTCTCTCATACAACTCTTCTGAGGCTGGGGCACCGGTCGGCATGTTCGGATAGTTGGTCCACATTATCTTTACACCTTCCAGATCCATCTTCTCCAGTGCCTCGAAGTCAGGCCACCAGCCGTTCTCTGCCCTCAGGTCATATGTAACGATCTCTGCCTCAACCAGTTTAGAAGCCGAGGAATATGTCGGGTAGCCGGGATCCGGAACAAGCACCTTGTCGCCTTTGTCCAGAAATGCCAAGGATATCAGCAGGATGGCTTCCTTGGATCCGACTAGAGGCTGGATTTCCTTTGCCGGGTCGAGTTCCACGCCGTACCAGCGGGAGTACCAGTCCGCGAAAGCCTGTCTGAGTTCGGGAAGCCCTACATAACTCTGGTATGCGTGGTTGCCCGGCTGGACAGCAGACCCGCACAGGGCATCAATGGCCGGCATCGGCGGCATCCCGTCCGGGGATCCGATTCCGAGATTGACCACCGGAGCCTCACCTGCGGCCGCACGTTCGGCGTTCATCACCGCTATCTCCTTCAGTTTGCGGGAGAAGTAATATTCCTGGACTGATTCCGTCCTTTTTGCCGGTCTTATTATCATCGTCTTCGTTTTTATAAGTGATGATATATATGTTTACACTTCAGAAATTATCCATCCGTTGTCCTGCTGAACGAAGTGAAATATCTTCACATCCCATTGTCCTGCTGAACGAAGTGAAGCATCTTTACAATGAAGATTCTTCGCTGGCGCTCAGAATGACAGTTAGTGTAATCATATATATCATTCCCCTTTTTACAAATTACCTATAAGTTTGTGACACCGACAGGCAGAGTTTTTACTGATTTATCGCCTGATGGTAGTCGAAACTGCTTGTTTTGCCCGTTTTCGGGGACCGACAGGCAGAGTTTCAGCCGATTTAGCGCCTGACGGTCTATGTAACAATCATTTTTATATTGCCGCCACGTATTCTCCTAATATATTGAGGTCCTCCATCAGCGGGCGCACTGCCGCGAGGGCCTGCTCATAACGGAGATAGTCGTCGAACTTGATGTCCACATAGAAGAAGTACTGCCACTCCTGTCCGGGAATCGGAAGCGACTGGATCCTGGTCAGGTTCATGTCATAGAACGAAAGGATGGTCAGCACGTGGGCCAGCGAGCCCGGCTTGTGAGAGAGGGTGAAGCACATGGAAGCCTTGTTCACCTGAGACTTGTCCACCTCCAGGGCATCATCCAGAATCAGGAAGCGGGTGAAGTTCTGCTTATATGTCTCTATGCTCGGAGCCAGGATATTCAGGCCATACAGGTCGGCTGCAAGTTCCGACGCCACTGCTCCGACACCCATAAGCCCTTCCTGAGCCACCTCAGCAGCACTCTTCGCCGTATCCTCCGACTCCACAAGACGGATCCACGGGCAGTTCTTGAAGAACTCGCGGGTCTGGTTGATTGCCATATAATGCGTCCTGACCTCCTTGATATCCTCAATGCCCTGGCCGGGAAGCGCCATCAGGTTCTGCTTGATACGCAGAAACACCTCGCCCTTGATCTTGCGGTCATATTTCCTGAGAAGTTCGAAGTTCGGAAGAAGTCCTCCCGACACGGTGTTCTCGATGGCCATGACGGCAGCATCCGCCTTTTCCGCATCCATACTCCTGTACAGGTCGTCGAACGCCGCGCACTCGACGATCTCCGGAACTATATGCCCGTGCTCCTCATAAAAAAGTCTTGCCGCCTGCTCATGGAAGCAGCCCTTCACACCCTGAATTGCAATCCGTTTCATAATCCTCTGTTTGTGACCTGTCGCACTTTTGCTGCAAAACGCTCCTGATACCCCTCTGTTTCAGGGTATCTGTCGCACTTCTCCGGGAAAAATGCGTCAGCCCTTAAATGAAAGGCTGCCCGGAAAAACCGGACAGCCCAATATCATTCACTATATTGTTCGACATGCAAAGCCCGGTCTATCACCTTTTCTGGAAATAGAAATAATAAAAACCGAAGCCGCTAAATCGATAAGTTCCCATAACGGGTGCAAATATAGTAAAAAATTTATACAGTCATCACTTCCTTCTCCTTTGCAGTCACGAGTTCATCGACTTTCTTTGAGAAAGCGTCAGTCTCCTTCTGAACGAGCTGCTCATATTCCTTCTGGAGATCCTCCGGCATACCGTCCTTGTTAGCCTTCTTGAGCTGCTCGATAGCATCGCGGCGTGCGTTACGGACGCTCACCTTAGCATTCTCACCGGCACCCTTCGCCTTCTTGATGAGTTCCTTACGACGGTCCTCTGTGAGAGGCGGAACTGTGCAGCGGATGCTCTCGCCGTTATTTGACGGAGTGAGACCGATGTTTGCGTCGAGGATAGCCTTCTCGATGAGCGGAATCATCTTCTTCTCCCATGGCTGAAGCATGAGGGTCTTCGCATCAGGAGTGGTCACTGAAGCCACCTGCGGAAGCGGTGTAGGACAGCCGTAGTAGTCAACCATCACGTTGTTGAAAACGAGCGGGTTAGCCTTGCCGGCACGATATGTCTTGAGTTCCTCGTCGAGGTGGGTGACAGCGTGCGACATCTTGTCCTTTGCTGCTGTCAGGATTTCTTTAGCCTTTGTAATCATAGTATATTTACGTTTTTAACAATTTCTGCTTAATTCCTTTCGGGAGGTGGTTTTGAAAACCGTGGCCGCTGGAAAAATTATACATGAACCAATGTTCCGACCTTCTCCCCCTTGACGAGTTTGGTAAGATTGCCCTTCTGATTCATATCGAACACGATGATAGGCATGTTGCCTTCGCGGCAGAGAGCGAATGCTGTCTGATCCATGACCTTGAGCCTGTCCTCGATGGCCTTGTCGAAAGACAGTTCCTCATACTTCACCGCCGTAGGGTCCTTTTCAGGGTCTGCGGTATATACGCCATCCACACGGGTTCCCTTCAGAAGTGCGTCGGCACCGATCTCAAGAGCACGGAGAGCCGCGCCTGAGTCTGTCGTGAAATACGGGTTACCTGTGCCGCCTGCGATCAGGGCAACGCCGCCCTTCTCCATCACCGCCACAGCATCGTCCCTCATATAATAACGCGCGACAGGCATCATCGGAGTGGCTGTGAAGACCTCTGCCTCGACACCGGCCGAACGGATCGCCATTGCGAGTCCGAGGGAGTTGATGACAGTGGCAAGCATGCCCATCTTGTCCCCGTTCACCCTGTCGAAACCCTTTCCTACGCCCTGAAGACCACGGAAGATATTTCCGCCTCCTATGACGATGGCCACCTGAAGGCCATTCTTCACAGCCTCAGCGACTTCCTCCGCATAAGCGGCAAGCCAGTTTTCATCAATACCTTTACCTGCGGGGCCTCCAAGGCTCTCTCCGCTCAATTTGAGCAGTACTCTTTTATATGTTCCCATATCTTTATCCGTTCAGTTTTTCAAACAAACAAAAGTATCGAATTATTATGAAACTTCCAAGAAAGAATATATCTTTGCATGTTAGATGAGCATATTCTGATCGAATATTAACTATAAAAGATTATAACAACTATGGCACTTTCTTCTATTACCAAGAAGCTTATCATGAGCATCAGCGGAATCTTCCTTATCCTCTTCATGCTTATCCACTCGACAATCAACTTCTTTTCAGTGATCGACGCCTTCAAGGGCACTTGGGGTGCACCTGCAGGTGAGGGCTGGTTTGCAAGCGGATGCTGGTTCATGGCAACACCTGTAATCGACATCATGGTTCCTGTCCTTGCACTCGGATTCCTGGTTCACATCGCATATGCATGCATCCTGACCTATGGTAACCTGAAGGCACGCGGAACAGAGCGCTATGCTGTCGCAAACAAGACAAAGGCAGAATCTTGGGCTGCCAAGAACATGTTCGTTCTCGGAATCATCGTTCTCGGTTTCCTCGCATTCCACCTCACTCATTTCTGGGCTGAGATGCAGTATGTAGAATGGTTCAAGGGTGCTCATGTTGCTCCGGAGAAGGCATACTTCCTTCTTGAGAAGACATTCGGAACATGGTGGATGACAGCAATATATATCGTATGGTTCGCTGCTTTCTGGTTCCACCTCACCCACGGATTCTGGAGCGCACTTCAGACAATCGGATGGAGCAACAAGGTGTGGGAAAAGAGACTCATGTGCATAGGCAACGTCGTGGCGACACTCTTCTTCCTCATGCTCACCACCACAGCGGTAGTCGCACACCTTGTGGCAGTCGGCGTCATCCCTGGCAGCGTAATGACCTGCTGCTGCGGAGGTTGCTGCTAAGCTGCCTCAGGCGAAATATAGAAGCCCATGCCGGGCATAAGAAGACGGCTGGTCGGATATGAATCTGACCAGCCGTTCTTGTTTGTCATCACTTCGCCTCTCACACAGCCGTGACACACAACCATCTGTTTGTCAGCTACTTAAGGGGTTTGCCTCGCATGGCGCGGACAGCGAGGGATACATATTAAATAACTGTAATTCAGCGATTTACAGTACATGGTCCTGGGGATAAAGATGGATTTCCGGAGGAGGGGATGGACTTCCAGCGGGAGAGTCTTGTCACGGAACCAGAGGAAGTGTCTTTTCACGCAGCCAGAGGGCGGTGTCGGACGGAAGGAGAGGAGCCAGAGTGGCATAGACACGCTCGTTGTAGGCATTCAGCCATGCGAGTTCGTCTGAAGACAGAAGTTCCGGCAGAAGCGCTGAGGTGTCGAAGTGGCAGCAGGTGAGGGTCTCGAAGTCCAGCCAGTCGCCGAACTCGGAGGTGCCGGCCTCGCGGCAGAGGACAATGTTCTCGTGACGGATGCCGTGCATGCCTTCGCGATAGAGTCCAGGCTCGTTTGATGTCACCATTCCCGGAAGGAGAGGCTGCGGGTTGTACTGCCAGCGGATGCTCTGAGGTCCCTCGTGGACGCAGAGATAGTATCCGATTCCGTGACCAGTGCCGTGACCGAAATTCCTTTTAGCACGCCACAGAGGCATTCTGGCCAGCACGTCCAGATGGTGCCCAGTCGTTCCGCGCGGGAACACCGCCATCGAAAGGGCTATCATTCCCTTGAGGACAAGCGTATAGTCTTCCTTTTCCAGAGCAGTGCAAGGTCCCATAGGGACGGTGCGCGTTATATCTGTAGTTCCCGTGAGGTACTGCCCACCGGAGTCCACAAGGTACAGCCCGCACGGACGGATGACGGCAGAGCCCTCGCGAGGAGTGGAATAATGCGGAAGTGCAGCGCCAGGGCCGTAGGCCGATATATTCTCGAAACTGTTTCCTCTATATCCCAGGATTTCCGCACGGAATGCAGTAAGGCGCTCTGATGCCTCCCATTCACAGACGTCACGCCCCGTAGCGACCTCAGTCTCAAGCCAATGCAGGAAACGCTCCACTGCAACACCGTCCTCAATATAGGTCTGACGAAGATGCTCTATCTCGGACTCGGTCTTGACCGACTTTTCCAGAATCACCGGCGACTTTCCGAAGACCACGGATTCAGCCGGGAACGCATCGCATATACAATTATATATATGGTGATTCAGGGTCGAAGGATCGACAAAGACTCCGGCACACTCGTCCCTGAGGTCTGCAAGACCGGAATATATTGCATCATAATCCTCTATATCCACGCCGTCCTCACTCAGTTCGGTGAAACTGTCCTCGGTGTCAGGATCCAGTTCGCCGGCAAACGACGGTTTCTTCACGAACCACTTCACATAATCCTGAGTTACAATGAGATAAGAGATCACAAGCGGATTGTATTCTATATCACTGCCGCGCACATTCAGCAGCCAGGCGATCTCGTCCAGAGAGGTCAGAAGCACGGCCTCGGCATCATTCAGGAGCATCCATTTGCGCAGCCACAAGATCTTCTCGACCCGTGGCGAGCCTCCGAAGCAGTCCACATCCAGAGTAGTCACCGGGGTCACAGGAGTCCACGGCCTGTCATCCCAAAGTGCATCCAGCATATCCGGTTCATCCACAACACTATATGCGGGGGTACCTTCCTCCCGATATTCCTCCAGGGAAGCCGACATCGCGGTCTCAATCTCCTTCACGGCATCCACATTCCAGCAGAGTCCGTCCAGAGCCACGACTCTGGCATTCTCAGACAGCCACTGAGGAATCGGGACCTCTCCCGGAACACGGGTCTTGTGAAGTTCCACGCCAGTTCCTTCCAATTGGGTCTGAGCCTGGATGAAATAGCGGGAATCAGTCCAGAGACCTGCATGGTCCATGGTCACCACCACGTCGCCAGCCTCGCCGGTGAATCCTGTCAGCCACCTGACCTGCTGCCATCTTGGAGCCGGATACTCACTCGCGTGCGGATCCGAGCCGCTGATCACCACAGCATCCCAACCGTTTCGAGCCATGAGACCCCTGAGGGCTTCTATCCTTTCAGAATATATGTTTGCCATAAGTCCTTGATTTAGCGCATTGCGCGTTTCGCTGCCCAAATTAGACAAAAATATCGATATATGCAAGGTGGCACGCATCTCCCTATCCTCCAAGTGGTTACGAGTTGCGCGTGCTCCCCTTTGGCGGCACGCACTTTTCGCATCGTGCTGAAGCTCAGGCAGTTATATGCCACCATGAAGTGCATTGCAAAATGCGGGGGAATTGTTATTTTTGTGGGAGAATAAGGATTATGAGACATTTTGCTGTCATATTATTGATATTCATGCTGTCCGGACAGGCTGTCGGGGTGGCCGGGCAGGAGTTGCCTTCCGTTCAGGAGACGGCAGAGGCTGTCGCTGACGACCCGGCATTTGCACAGGCTTATGTGGGGATATGCGTCATGGACGCAACCGGGAAGGTGCTGGCTCAGGTGAATGCCGACAAGATGCTGGTGCCTGCCTCCAACATGAAACTCATCACAACAGGAGCGGCCCTGCATATGCTGGGGCCGTCGCACACATTCGAGACCACGCTCGCATATGACGGGAATATAGAGGACGGTACCTTGAAAGGAAATCTGCATATAATCGGAGGCGGAGACCCTACCCTCGGATCGAAGGACAGTATAGCCACTCCGGTGGAAAGGATATTCGCCATATGGGAAAAGATGCTGCGCGATGCCGGAATCAGACGGATCGAGGGGCATATAATCGGAGACGGGCGCTCGTTCGAGGGGATGATGGAGGAGCCGACATGGCTGTGGAACGACACCGGAACATATTACGGCGCGGGCGTAAGCGGGCTTATGTTCTATGAGAACATGCAGTCGTTCAGCGTGTCGGCCGGCTCTTCTGTGGGGACGCCGGTGAATATAAGACCATATTACCCGGAGTGTCCTTGGATGGACTTCAGATATGCCTGCAGCACGGGAAAGGCCGGAACGGGAGACCGATTATATATGTATACGTCCGACCTTGCCCCGGTTGCGGAAATACGCGGGACCTTCGGGGTGGACCGGGCGGAGAAGCGGGTGGACTGCGCAAACAAGTATCCGGAATATACATGCGCAAGGTACTTTGAGAACTACCTCAGAAGGAAGGGGATGGCGTGCAGCGGCGGGGCGGCTGATTATAAGTTGATTACGGGATGGATGGACAAGATGGCCGGATGTGCAGGCAATGAAGCCGGAGTTGATGGGGAAAAGTCAAGAGCTGGAATCGAAGGGCATCGGACAGGATATGAATTGACGGAAATAGGCTCCACCCTGTCCCCTACTTTGGACAGGATCGTCTTCGAGACCAACCATGCCAGCAACAATGTCTTCGCGGAGACTCTGTTCCGCACGTTGGGAAGGAATCTTCGTGAAAGTGCATGCTATGATTCATCGTATGTGGCTCTGAATGATGCATTTGCGGAACTGGGAATATCATCGGGCAGCGGGATCAAGGTTCAGGACGGAAGCGGACTGTCGCGTCAGAACCTCGTGTCGCCGGAATTCCTGTGCAGGTTCCTGCATGCGATGAGCCACTCGCCGGCCTTCGGGGACTTCCTTGAAAGTCTCCCGTCACCGGGTTTCAACGGCACTTTGGAATATAATATGAAAGGGCAGCCGGAAGCACTCAGACGCCGCATCAAGGTCAAGAGCGGATCCATGAACGGGGTACGCTGCTACTCTGGATATATACTCCCGTCGGGACAGACCGCACACGCAACAGATTCTGCCGGCAGCATGGACCGCAGTACCGGAGAGAACAGTCCGCTTCCAGATGGGACTCTTATAATCTCAGTGATGACAAACAACTGCACCTCTCCGAACTGGAAGGTGCGCCCTCTGCTGGACCGCTTCATGGCAGCTCTGGCACGAGGAAACTGATTACAAAGGAAGTATTACATTTATATATAAAGGAAAACAATATGGCGACAGGAAAGACAAAGACGGTTTGGTTCTGCAAGGCTTGCGGAAATGAGAGTCCCAAGTGGATGGGAAGGTGCCCGGCGTGCGGAGAGTGGAACACTATGGTGGAGGAGACGGTGGCGACGGGAAAGAAGACGGCTGGGGTGCAGTCGGTGAGCGTGCCGGGGTCGTCGCAGAAGCCTATGCCTCTATCACAGATCGATTCATCGCACGAGCAGAGGATATCTCTCAACAACGGAGAGGTGGACAGGATCCTCGGAGGGGGTCTTGTGGAGGGCTCGCTTGTGCTGATCGGCGGAGAGCCTGGAATCGGAAAGTCCACACTGTCGTTGCAGATTCCGCTTCATTGCCCTCATCTGAAGACGTTGTATGTGACCGGTGAGGAAAGTGCCAAGCAGGTGAAGTTGCGTGCAGCGCGCATCGGAGGCGACGATTCGGGGTGCATGATATACAGCGAGACCCTGATGGAGAACATCATCGCGGAGGCCCGTGCCATGATGCCTGACCTGATGGTGGTGGATTCTGTCCAGACGATGTTCTCCCAAAACGTGGAGTCGTCGCCCGGATCTGTGACTCAGATCAAGGAGACTGCGGCAATGCTTCTGCGGTTCGCCAAGGAGACCGGAGTGCCGGTGATTCTGATAGGGCATATAACAAAGGAAGGCAGCATTGCCGGACCGAAGATACTGGAGCACATCGTGGATGTGGTACTTCAGTTCGAGGGCGACAACAGAGGCACATACAGACTGCTCAGAAGCATAAAGAACCGTTTCGGTTCCACTTCAGAACTGGCGGTGTTTGAAATGACGGGCAAGGGTCTGCGCGAGGTGAGCAACCCTTCGGAGATGCTGATCCCGATGCACGAGGAGGGTCTGAGCGGAGTGGCTGTAAGCGCCATGCTGGACGGCACAAGACCGTTCCTTATCGAGGTCCAGGCGCTGGTGAGCACCGCGGCTTACGGAACTCCTCAGAGAAGTGCGACAGGATTCGACGTTCGCAGGCTGAACATGCTCCTGGCAGTGCTGGAGAAGAGGGCCGGATTCAAACTCAGCGTGAAGGACGTCTTCCTCAACATGGCGGGAGGGCTCAAGGTTAGTGACCCGGCATGCGATCTGGCAGTGATCAGCGCCGTGCTATCATCCAATTTCGATTTCGCGATCCCATCTGACGTGTGCTTTGCCGGAGAGATCGGCCTCAGCGGCGAGATCCGCCCGGTCGCCCAGACAGACAGGCGCATCATCGAGGCAGCAAGACTGGGATTCAGAAAGATATATGTATCAAGTTTCAGCAGTCTGGAAGGCGTTTCCGGAGAACTGAACAAACTCAAAGGCAAGTCGCAGAACTCCGGAATCGAGATCGTCAAGGTCGCTGATGTGCCATCGCTTTGCAGGACGTTGTTCAAATAGCCCAGTGACAAAAAATCACGCGTACGCTACACGGCAGACCTGTGGCAGATGGAGCAGGTCTACCTACGTAAGAATCTATCAAACAAGAGTTTATCTGGTCAGATATTCCTTACAGGTTGAGAATACATTCAATAGAGTCCCCCAGAATACCGACTCTTATCATTGGCTCGGAAGGATATGCTGCCAATATCTCCTCTACAGTGTAGTCTGTTCTGGCTCCTTCCGGAATCATCCTGTCTGAAAGGACATAATCTGCACCATTCCCGATGGCACTGATTTCATCTTCTTCAGTCGGGAATACAGAGCACTGTACATGATAACCTCGTTCCCGTAACCCCGCTATCATTTCCGGAGTGTAATGGAACGGCTTCATGGCAGATACGCCGCAATCACCGCCAATCTGCTCAAGTATTGCCTCAACACCGTCGGCCTGCGATGCGGCTATAATACCCCACAGAATTGTGCACTTCGATTTTAAATCTGAACGTACTTTCAGTACATTATCCAGATCCTGGCTTGTAAAGCAAATCCAGTTGTCCCCCATGATTTCCTGAGCAAGTTCATATGATTCATAGATCGAACTATGAAGCATAGGTCTCAGTCCGCAACGCTTGCACTCAAGGAGCATCTCTTCCAATGTAGGACATGGCAGGCGGAATGCCGGCACCGTAGATTCAAAGACATAATTGCTACGAAGTTCGTCAAAAGTAAGGTCAGCCACATTGACCGTACTGCTTATCTCAGAATAATCGGCATTTCTCATAGTCCTGTTTATGGAGGCATCGTGCATGACTACCATAACATTGTCTTTGGTGTACTTGACATCGCACTCTATGCCTTCGTACCCCATAAGAGCGGCCACCTTAATGCCTGTAAGGCTGTTCTCAGGGATGATATAATCAGGGTCATCCATGCTCCACTTTCCTCTATGGGCAAAGAGATGAAGACCAACTGCATCAGCAGGAGGCTCCACTCCATCAAAATGAAGATCATCAGATGAGGATGAATCATAAAGAGATTTAGAATATGTCAGGGTCAAAGACTTGATATACGTCTTTGCATTTGTGAATCTCAGATAATACGGAGTCTCCTTGGCTGTGACGACCTCACCTGCGGGGAAGACTACTTCCAGCGGTCTGGTACTTGTTGCCCCTGTTGCTTCATAAAGAACACTCCATGTGTTGGTTATAAGTGCAAAACCTTTTTCCGCACTGTTCGCTACCTCCATCTTCACGGATTTCAGATACCGCTCCGGAACTGCAGGAAGAGTGATACGGCTGTTCTTTCCGGCCATATACAGACCGTTGCCATTCAAACTATATGTATCTCCATTGCCATATACGAAGAAATCCATATCCAAGGTCATATCCACTCCATTGAAGACATAATCATAGGAATATGTATATGTTGCATCCTCACCCACACGGTTCTGCCGGAAAGGCCAGTTGCCTGTCTTGGCACCAGTTTCATCCAGTTTATGGAACACCAGTTCTACCTTAAGTTCATCAGGAAGTGCAACCTTCATGCGTTCGCCTACACCTAATATTCCGCTACGTACGGCAGTGCAGCCTTCTCCCTCTCCTACTATGCAGGAGGTAGCCAGACCGACTGTATTGTCAATCATTACACGGATACCTTGAGAGTAGGTGTGCGGGATTATAGGAATATAATAAGTCCCGGCCTTGAAACAGCCGGCAGCAGTAATTGCATCCGACCCGGCAGCAGGAGTCACCACGACAGACGATGACCTGAAGGTGTCGTCTGCCACCGTCAAGAAGCCTTCTTCTCCTGAGGTAATCAGCGCACAATCCACCGTCACATTACCGGCGAGAGGTTCTCCTCCTATTGATTCGATTGTGACAGAACTGGCGGTGGAGTCAGTCAGAGACAGTCTCAGCACGGCGAGTGTATTCTTCATCGGATTTAGTCTGTATGCAGTCTTGTTTCCCGTGACCTTTCCTATGCTCGGCATCGAAGCGACAGATTCCCTTTCACTGATCACAAGCATGGAAGGAACGTTGAAACTGACCGCCCCTGCACTGAAACTCACTTCATCCGACTTAGGATAGACAGCATACAACGGCTCGGCAGCATTCCATTCGTATGAAAAGAACACATTGGATTTGTCTTCGTTGTTCGCTATCGGGACTTCATTGAAGTCCGTGTCAAACAGACAGAGCGTGTCACCGTCCGCCCAGTTCAATTCTACCGCCTCATCTGAGTCCGGATCCTGAAGGCTTTCCTTCAATGCCGTGATACGTATGAAGTCCGGATCCGCCCATACGGTTCCTTCATCTATATCCTCCTCACAAGAGGACATCAAAAGGACGACTGCCGCTAATAACATATATCTTGTTTTCATGATATTACATTTCTTTTGAATTTTTGCGTACTCTCTCGCGGTCACGCTTGTAGAAGACGTTGGCCGCGAGGAACATCATCACTCCGCAGACCACCCAGATCACTGCAAGGATGGTGAAGGTCGAACTCAGGGATCCCAGGCTCTGCTTCAACGCGCCAAGAATCACAGGTGCAAGGGAACCGATGGCGAAACCGGTCATACCCATGACACTTGCGCATGAGGCGTGTAGCCTGGCAGGAGTGACATCATAGAGGACTGCATAGGTGTTCGCGTCAAAGAAAGCACGGAAGAAGCCCCAACCTGCAAAGCATATATAGACTATGGTCAGAGACCTGTCTCCACCCATGAAGAAAAGGAATACGGCACCGAGAACGAGACCGAGAGTCTGAAGCCACATGCGGTATTTGTTGTCCTTCACTGCGAACCTGTCAGACAGCGAGCCGGCGAGGAGGACACCCACAAAAGCGGCCACGTATGTCCAGAACATGGAGTTGAAGCCGGCCTGCGCCTGGGTCTGGCCGAATTCCTCCTGAAGATAGGCAGGAACCCAGGTCATATATCCTGTGATCACGAAGATGAGGCCGCTGAAGCCCAAGGTCAGGGTCAGGGCTGTCGGAGTCGTGAATACCGCCTTGAAGCCGTCGAGGAAGCCTGGCTTGGAAGATTTCTCGACTCGGCCTTCGGCCTCGCTCGAAATGACAGAAGAATCGCTCGAAATGACAGAAGGGTCGCTCGGAGCGGCAGCATCCACAGGTTTGTTGTTAAGACGGAAGATCATCAGGA
>CAZMNZ010000046.1:0-14750 GCA_964567765.1 uncultured Muribaculaceae bacterium | reverse complement strand
TCGCAGATGTCGAAGGATATGCCGGAGCATAGAGTCCTGTCTCCGTGACCGATTGCCAGATCCCTTATGGAGTGCAGTGTCCTATTCGCCATAGCCCTTACCTTTTAATAATATATATAGTATAACCGGAACTCCGACTATCGCCATCGTGCTTGCGACAGGCAGGGGAGACGACGAAATCTGTGAAAGAAGGTCGGCGGCAAGTGCTGTCATGGCACCTGTGAGCATGCATGCGGGGATGATGATCCTGTGGGATGAAGTGCGGAATATGCCTCTGGCCATGTGTGGGGCTACTATTCCGACAAATCCGAGCGGACCGCAGAAGGCTGTGACTGTGGCTGTCATCAGGCTGCATCCGAGAATGGCCCTGAGCCTGATTCTTTGCACGGGTGCTCCTGCCATTGCGGCAAACTCGTCTCCGAAAAGGATGATGTCC
Source organism: uncultured Muribaculaceae bacterium (assembly GCA_964567765.1). GTDB lineage: Bacteria > Bacteroidota > Bacteroidia > Bacteroidales > UBA932 > Cryptobacteroides. The sequence continues at coordinate 14,314 of CAZMNZ010000046.1, read as the reverse complement.
AGGCCTTTGGCGTTTCCGATAGCCATGAGAAGTCCGATCGAAAGGGTGACTGTCAGGATTCCTATCTCGTTCCATCCGGCGTTGGAGAAACTTCCGGCAGACCAACTGTAGAACATCTTCAGGCTTTCTGCGTCGGAAGAGAACTGGAGTATGGCAACCAGTGCGTTGACTATGAATCCCAGCATGACTCCGAATATGAGCAGTGCCGAGGCGGTCCTGAACCTGCGTGATGCCATAAGGATGACTGCCGCTGCTCCCAGTGCTCCGGCAAATGCGGCTGCTGCAATTGTGATCCCCTGAAATATTCCGGGGAGCGCATGGCCCCCAAGCATGGTCGCAAGTGCTGCTCCCAGCGCTGCTCCTGCGCTCACTCCCATTATGTGAGGATCAGCCAGCGGGTTCCTGAGCACACTCTGCATCTGCCCGCCGGTGAGCGCGAGCGACGCCCCTGCAAGCAGGGCCGTCAGGACGCGAGGCGTCCTCAGGTGCAGCAGCACCTGCGCGCCCGCCGCCCCGCCGCACATCATGTCGGCGCCTGCCGCCAGAACCAGCACTGCCAGTCCTGCAATCCATATATATATATGTCCCGCCTTCTTCATCGGCACAAAATTATATGTTTTTCACCATATTTCCGAAATGTTCCTTCTCAGTGTGCCGGTTTCCCGTCGTTTTCTGACTGATGGCTCCGTATAATAAACATGGCACCACTCCTGTTGTACCACTCTTGTAGCAAGTGTCGTGGCTACTATTGACATTTTCAGGGAACGACACTCCCGAAAAACGTATGAAAACATCAGAAATGTCAGGTGTCGTTCCTCTTTTTGCCCGAAAAATGGAACGATACCCCTGAAATATGTAGTAAAACGACTGTATGTGCCAGTGTCGTTCCTCTTTTGGACTGAAAAAAGGAACGTTACTCCTTGAATATGTAGGAAAACGATGGTATGGGCCAGTGTCGTTCCTCCTTTGGGCCGAAAAATGGAACGATGTTGTTGATGTGCCCACTGTCATTCCGAGCGAGGGCGTAGCCCGAGTCGAGGAATCTGAAAAAGATTCATGACAGTCGTTTCTCAGTCTATCAGACGACAGTCCGATGATCGGACCGTTTCGTCATTTCGACCGAAAGAAGTGAGTGGAGATTTTCGACGAAGTCGCTGAAGCGAAAGAATCTTTTTACAGATGTCTCGACTTCGCTCGACATGACAGGTAAATCCGGTCCCTCGACATGACAGGGGAACCAATATACTCCTTTAACGTGAAATATCAGATTGACGTGTCAGTTATGATTGAATCGGGATGACGAATATTCAAACAACTTGCTATATTTGTCTTTCCAAACCTGTCTGAAGATGAAGAAACTGTTTGCCTTTTCAGCCCCCGGGTGAATCTTGTCGTGTGGGGATCACTGTATGAGTTCTTCCATTCGGGATCTGCAGCCAATGCCTACAGAAGGCTTCCTTTTGCAGAGGATGTGGATTATCACACTCCTGGTGACATATATGTATCGACTGATTTCCAGACACTCGTCCAAGAAAGGCACGGAATAGACATGACGGTCAGGGCAGCCTTGAAAAGCGCTTCAGGAGACAGATATGAGTATGCCCGCTATTACGACAGTCCAGGTTATTTCTTTGATGCGACATTTGGTCGCGAATTACTTCGGTATGGCGGAAATCTATCCCTCCGTGTGGCCCTGAGCGGTGGATTTCTATGCTGGCAGACAGATAACGGACGCCAGAACGATGCCGTGATGTATGGAGCGCTTGCTTCCCTCCGGGCCGGATCCTTCACTTTGAAGGCTCAATATGGAGGATATGTGGGATGGGAAGGAGACGGTGACGCCCCTATGTCACTGAGGACTGATGCAGGCTGGTCTTTCGGTGATTTGTCAGTGAATGTCGGCTATCAGGTCGGTTTCAACGACTGGCCGTTCCACCAGATCCGCCAGGGTGTCCAGTACACCTTTTTCTGATTCCTTTGTGTTTCTATTTTAGAAAAATTCAAAATTATTTGCATTTTTCATATCAAGGTCCTATATTTGTTGACGAACAAACCAAAGACCGAAGATTATGAAAAAGATTCTACTTGTTTCGGTGGCTGTGTTCCTTTTTGCCGCCATCGCATCGGCTGATGACAGGCCGATATCTGCAGAACAACTTCCTGCTGCTGCAATTTCATTTCTGAAAGCAAACTATCCGGATGCGAACATACTTTACGCATCGAAGGAAGATGACATCATCTACCCGGACTATAATGTCGCTCTTGCCAATGGCGTAAGCCTTGAGTTCTATAACAACGGTGCCCTGAAGAGCATAGAGTCCAGAGACGGAGTCCCGGCTGATATCATACCTGTCCAGATTGTGGAATTCGTCAAGGTGAGGTATCCTGACGCATACTTTGTCGAGTATGAGGTGGACAGACGCCATTTTGACGTGAAGCTCTCGAACCGTCTTGAACTCAAGTTCAACAGAAACTATAATCTGATGGAAATTGACAACTGATATGAAAAGATTTTTTATGATTCTTGCAGTTGCCGTGACAGTTATGGCGCTGCTCTCCTGTGAGAAATACGAGGATGGAAAGCCTGCCAAGGAAGTAAGAACTGAATTCAAGAATATGTATCCGGACGCAAAGGATGTGGAATGGGAGGCAGAGGCCGGATATTGGAAGGTTTCTTTTGAGACAGGCAAGGCTCCTGCGGTTCAGGAACATGAGGCTTGGTACGATGTTTCAGGAAACTGGATCCGCACTGAGACCGATATCGTTGCAAGTGCATTGCCTCAGTCGGTAAAGGACGCACTGGCGGCTTCGGAATATGCGTCTGTAGTCCTTTCCGGAAGCGATATTGAATATGTGGAGACTCCTGACGGCAATTACTATGAGATGGAAGTGAGATATGGTGGAGTGGAAATTGCCCTCAAGGTGACAGAGGATGGAGAGGTGTCTCTTGCTTTCCCGACTATCTGATCTGATTGAATATATTTTTTACGTGACTCCGGCGCCAGCGTGTCGGAGTCACGTTTTTATTTGTATATTTGCAGGTTGAACATTAAACGAAGAGCAAATGGCACAGAAACCATCGATTCCGAAGGGAACAAGAGATTTCGGCCCTGCAGAAATGGCGGGACGCAACTATATATTCGACATCATCCGTTCAGTCTTCAAGACCTATGGATATGCACCGATAGAGACTCCTTCTATGGAGAATCTCAGCACCCTGCTTGGAAAGTATGGCGATGAGGGAGACAAGCTCCTGTTCCGTATCCTGAATTCCGGAGATGCATTCTCGAAGATCGATTATGATTCCTTCCGCGTCGAGGGTACTGAGGACGGATACAACAGCAAGGCTCTTTCATTGAAAGTGTGTGAAAAAGGTCTTCGTTACGACCTTACCGTGCCTTTCGCACGTTTCGTGGTACAGCATCAGAACGACATCACATTCCCGTTCAAGAGATTCCAGATCCAGCCGGTTTGGCGTGCTGACCGTCCTCAGAAGGGACGCTACAGGGAGTTCTACCAGTGCGACGTGGATGTGATCGGCTCGACTTCTCAACTCAACGAACTTGAACTCGTCCAGATCGTGGACAGGGTGTTCACCCTGTTTGATGTCAATGTCTGCATCAAGATCAATAACCGTAAGGTCCTGACCGGAATGGCCGAGATCTGCGGATTCCCTGACAAGGTCGTGGACATCACTGTTGCCATCGACAAGATCGACAAGATCGGACTTGAGGCGGTCGAGGCTGAGATGCTTGAGAAGGGACTGTCTCAGGAGGCAGTTGAGGTTATCCGTCCGGTCCTCACCCTTTCCGGATCGACAGCAGAGAAGATCGCTGTGATGAGAGATCTCATGAACGGAAAGTCTGCATCGGGAATCGTCTCGGAGACTGGTCTCAAAGGTCTTGACGAACTAGAGGAACTCTTCGGCTTCATCGATGCGGCGGGAATCCGTCACGACGTGGAGATTGATCTCTCGCTTGCCCGCGGTCTGAATTACTATACAGGAGCGATTTTCGAGGTCAAGGCAAAGGACTATGCGATAGGTAGCATCTGCGGCGGCGGACGCTACGACAACCTCACCGGCATATTCGGCCTTCCTAACATGTCTGGAGTAGGAATCTCATTCGGAGCAGACCGCATATACGATGTGCTCAAGGGCCTGGACAAGTTTCCGTCAGAGGTTACTTCTACGACAAAACTCCTTTTCGCAAATATGGGCGCCGACGAACTCAGATATCTCATCCCTGTGGTGAAGTCTCTTCGCGAGGCGGGAGTTTCATGTGAGATATATTCGGAGCAGACCAAACTCAAGAAACAGTTCGACTATGCCGACAAAAAGGCGATTCCGTTCCTGTCCATCGTCGGAGGAAACGAAGTCGCAGAAGGAGTGGTCAACCTGAAGAACCTCACCACTGGCGAGCAGAAGGCCTTTGCAAAGACAGACGTAGAAGGCATGATCGCCTTTCTTGGCTGATTCTCCAGAGCCTCTCTTACTTTGACTTGATGCCATTCAGGGTTTTGCTCAGATGCAATCCATAATCTCCCTACTGATGTCATCTTGAACGGTCGAGGGATCTTTTCACTAAAAAAGTGAAATAAAATTTGCAGATTTAAAAAATGTCCGTATATTTGCAGTCCAATATCGCGGGATAGAGCAGTTGGTAGCTCGTCGGGCTCATAACCCGGAGGCCGGAGGTTCGAGTCCTCCTCCCGCTACCAAGAAAGCAGATTCCGATCTGCTTTTCTTTTTATACAGCGAGCGGGCGTGTTGAAATTGGTAGACAAGCCAGACTTAGGATCTGGTGCCGAGAGGCGTATGGGTTCGATTCCCTTCGCCCGCACAAGTTTACAGAGGACGGTTTTCCGCCCTCTGTATTGTTTTTATAAGTGCTTGATAGTCATCCTGTTTTACTATCCCAAAGAAATCATTGCATTTCACACAGACAGCTGTATTGCGTAGGTGTGAAATTTCTTTTGTTTTGAGGCGGGGCGTGCCCTGTACGTCCGATCTGGTTTTCCATTATCATCCGGGAATATGCCAGTTTCCCCGGACAAGTCAGTCAAATTGTGCGTTTCATCCGGAAAATACGCCATTTCTCCGGACAAGGCGGCCAAATTTAGAATTTCATCCGGAAAATACGCGTTTTTTCCGGACAGGGGGTGCTTCTAAGAGTAACGATTAAAGTGCGTTGCACTATCTGTTCGAACTCCTCAGTGTCAGTTTGTTGGAAAAAGTGTGATATTCCCGAATTTCCCCTGTACTTGCAACCACTGGTTTTGCAAAAGTCTGATACTCAGAGATATGGACGGATAGTGCAACGCACTTGCTCTCAGGAAAAATGATCCGTGTGACAAGAGTCAGGTACGGAAAATGCATTGAGCAGGGGGTTGCAGAGCGGCTGCAATACTTAAAGTGGAGACAATGCGAAAGATATTGATGATATTGGCTGTACTGCCGATATGGGCGGGTGCAGCGGCTCAGACCCCTGTCGAGGAACTGATCCTCAGGTATGGCGAGGTCAGTGGAGCAAGGGATTTTGTGGCAAAGGGAGTCACTATGACTCTTGTCAGGGGATTGTTGAAGAACTATGATCTGGCTCCGATCGCGAGTGAGGTGGACCAGTTGTATGTCCTGAGGATGGGCGGTGCTTCCGTTCAGGAGCAGGACAGTTTCATGGAGGAGCTCAACGATACCTTAAAAGCCTACGAGTACTATGGAAAGTTTGACGGAAAGGAGGGGCTTGTGGATATATATGTTACCCGTAACACTCCGGAAACCGTTACCGAACTCGTGATATTCAATCCTGAACTATGGGCATTAAACAGTTTGGGAGGAAACTTTTCAGTCTCCTCCCTTCTCAGTCTCGTTAATAAATAGCCGGTTTAATAAGTCAGTGCAGTTTCGTAATATGTGTCGAAGCATGGATAGTTTTCGAGCGGGTCAGGCATACAGAAGCCTGTGCCTTCAAAAACAGGGGACTCTGTCTGTCCTGAAACCGGCAGGACTACAAGTTCAGCAGGGCATCCTTCCAGTCGGGCGCTGACCGTTCCGTCCTTATATTTATAATGAAGCGTTCCGCCGCCGATCTTCACTGATGTCTCCAGATCAGTGATTTCTGACGGGAGTTTCGGCTCTATCACGACCTTTCCGTTGAGCAGATCCGGACGGATTCCGAGGAAATGCTGATACCATACTCTCAGGTGCTCGGCATTGCTCCATGCCTGGAGGAAGGTTCCGGAACGGTTCACCCATGTCTGACCTTCGCGTGGATGCGCGTCCGCATTCTCGCTGAGACTTCCCACGGCTCCCTCGTGCAGTGCCTGGCGGTTCATGTTCTTGAAAAGTTCCCAAGCCGCGTCCACCTGACCGTATTCTATCATGCGCTGCATGGCGATTCCGTTGTTCCAGAGCCAGATTGTGCCGTTATGGTAGGCGTCATCCTTATGGTAGTAGTGCCAGTTCTCGTGCTGAGGATGGAACTGCCTGTCCCACTGTGCAAGCGAGGCCACGCCCCACGGATATACAAGTTCTTCCCATGCACGTCTTGTCACCTTCTGCTTGAAGTCATCGTCACCGATAAGGTCGAAGCAGTATAACTGGTTGGGACGGAACTGTACGTCCTGAGTTCCGTCGGTGTTGATATGGTCATAGACCATGCTGCCTGCCTTGTCGCAGAAGTCGTGCTCGAAGTTCGCTGCCAGAGTCTGAGCCAGTCCGCTCCACTCTTCTGCCGAGCTGGTGTCGCCCATGAGTGCCGCAATCCTGCTTCCTGCTGTGAGTTGGCCGTACCACAGAGCCTGTATGTCGTTTGCACGGTTTCCGCGGGGCGAGCCGGGGATTCCGTTGCGCTTGACATCCATCCAGGTGTCAGCATCTGCATGTGTCAGATAGCCTTTCTCGTCCGTATAGTTTGCTATCGAGGCGTTTATACTGGTCTTGATTGCCGGGTAGATGTCGGCAAGGAACTCTGTGTCTCCGCAGTACTGTGCCAGTTCAAGAGCCTGGATCACGAAACGTGGAGTGCCGTCAGTCGTGTTGTAAAGAATCCCCTCAAGGTTTGCCCTGTTCGGAATACGTCCGTAGGTCTCGGATGTCGGATCCGTATCCTGGAACTTTGCGAAGTCCTTCAGTATCTCCTTTGCAACGTCGAACTGTCCTGTCACCAGACAGGCTCCAGGCATGGAGATGAACATGTCGCGTCCCCAGTATTCGTTGAACCATGGCAGACCCGCGTAGATTCCGTTGCCCTGCTGGCATGTGATCAACTGGTCCATCGTGATGGTGATCCAATCAAGCGCCCTGTCCAGTTCAGGAAGGTTCGACTTCACCGGATTGTATTCGGTAACGAGATAGTTGATGCGATCCTTTCTCTGCCTGAGCAGTTCCTTGCCCTCCGCGCGGAATTTCTCTATCAGGGCCTTGCACTCATCCTGAGTGCCATATGCAAGGATGAAACCGCCGGCCTCTGATCCGGTCTTTATTCCGTCCTCCAGTGCAACGTACTGACAGTCAGCAGCAGGAGCAAGGAGTATGCAACCCTCACCCTCGTGCGGAATGAAGAACAGTTCGTCACTGGTCGCAACGACTTCGGCGATTCGCTCCAAGTTCAGCAGGCAGGTGATTGAATCAGCCTCTGTCTTCATCTCTATATATAGGACAGGAAGATTGTCAACCATATGGAAGGTCTCACTGGCGTTGTTCCAGGTGCGTACAAGCCTGTCCGGATATACGGTGCATGATGCCTTGCTCCTGTCAAGCATGCTGTCACCGACGCCAAGTCTGTAGTCCGAGAGGACGCGTTTCTTGGCCATGTTCCATCCGGACCACCATTCCGTGGTCTCCTGATGTGTCCTTCCGTACCAGTAGCCGGATTTCTTGTCCGTGTATGAATATTCACGGTTCTCCTCCGGAGTGACCTCTACTCCGAGAAGGTCTGTCCTGTATTCCTTCACTGTGCATGAGGATATGAGCATGGCTGCCGCCATTGCCAATATTGCATTTGCCTTCATCATATGTGGGTTGTTGTGTGGTTTCAAGGTTTTCTGAACTTTATGCAGCACCAGTTGTCGATCGTGTCGTGACTGACATATTCCAGTCCGCTGTTAGTCGCCATACCCACTATCATAGGCATGTCTTCGAGGTAGAAGCCGCTGACAAAGAGCAGTCCGCCGCGCCTGATGCAGAGAGAGTATGTAGGGATATCCTGCAGCAGGATGTTGCGGTTGATGTTGGCCAGGAGCACGTCGTAGGTGTTTCTCTGGAGCAGGGAAGCGTCGCCGCAATATGTCTCTATAACCTTCCCTACGCGGTTAAGTCGTGCGTTGTCATATGCGGATATGGCGGCAACCGCATCGATGTCGATGCCATAGACCTGAGCCGCCTTCATCTTGGCTGCAAGAATGGCCAGTACGGCGGTTCCGCAGCCCATGTCCATGACGACCTTTCCGCGCACTGCCTCCTCATTCTCAAGGAGGGCGCGGCACATCATATAGGTGGTCTGGTGGTGACCTGTGCCGAAGGCCATCTTCGGGTCTATGGTGATGTTGTAGCGGGTCTTCTTCAGATCCTTGTGGAAGGAGGCCTTGATTGTGCATTTCCCGTCCACGATGATCGGGGTGAACTGGCTTTCCCACATGGCGTTCCAGTTCACGGCCGGCATAAGGTTGGCCGAGTGTTCGATCTCGAACCCGTAGCCTTCCAGGCCACCGAGAACTACCTTGAGAGCCTGGGCGTCATATAGATCCTTCTGGATATAGCACTTGAGGAACGGGTCCTCGCTGCTGAATGATTCGTAAGGGAGTTCACAGACCTCGGCTGTGACAATTTCTGCGTTTTCTTCGCTGTATGGGGTGATCTTGACGGATACCTCTATATATTCCTGACTGTTCATTATATGTTACTACTGTTGGTTTGCTGTTTCTGCCTCTGGAGCAGGCGTGCCTGCGGCAGTAGCCGTCTCGCCGGATTCTGCCGCCTCCGCTGCCTCGTCAGCAGCCTGCGCCTCCTCCATCTGCTTCTGCTCTGAAGCCGAAAGTTCCTCAAGTTTCATGTCGACTGCCTTGACATATCCGATCTTCTGCTTGTGGTCGAGAATTGCCGACTGTCTGATGTTCTCCCTGACAGCGGCATCCACTCCCTTGTCAAAGATGTTCCTGATGGACTTCACGAGGTTGACCTTGGTCTGGTCGATGACCGCTGAGAAGACAGGGACATTGTCGCTTTTGTATTTGGCCTTTCCGATCTTGAACTTCATGTTGTCGAAGTCAGGCCCGTATATGTCGACTCCCAGCCTGATCAGGAACGGAGACTTTATGAGCGAGGCGTGATAGCGGTATGACATGTCCAGATTCTGCACGCCGCTGAGGGCAAGCATGTATCTGTCCATCTTGACCACGAACGGGAACACCTCAAGAGTGTTGTCCTTGATCATGCCTTCGACAGTCATCTTTTCTATATGGCCTTCCTTCTTGTTCCTGAACAGGAGTTTTCTGGCGAGGCTTCTGTACATCTCGCTGCCCGTGATGGAAAGGTCCTCTCCGCCTATGCGGATGACTCCGTTTATGCTCGGCATCACAAGATTCATATTGGTGTCAAGTGAGGCGGTCGCCGCGACTTCACAGTTCAGCAGACCGCTGAATGATTTCAGCAGAGGCATGATGGTGTCAATTGCCGGCATCAGGTTGATTACCTTATCTGCCGTGATGTCCTTGAAATTAAGGTCGAAGCCTGCCTTTATGTCCTCCTTGCTTCTTGTGGAGTAGAAGGCGTCGAAACTTATTGCTCCCATATTGGTCTGAGCCTTGGTGTCGGTGATCTGGACGCATCTTTCCTTCATCACCATCTTGGCTGTTATGCTCTCCGCAAGCAGGTCGGTATATTTCACGTTGGAGGCATTCACCCTGATGTCGGCATTGAGGTTTGCCGGCACGACGATAAGCGAAGGCACGGTGCTGTCCACCACTGCTGTTGAGTCTGAGGAAGTGACCATCTTGAGCAGATCGGCATCACTGACTTCTTCTGATCCGACCTCGGCCGGAACGTACAGCAGTCCCTTCTGATATGCTGACAGGAGTTCGTTGGCATCCATCCCGCCTGAAGATACGTCAAGATTGAACTTCATCGCTCTGCGTCCTCTTCCGAGCAGGGCATTCTTGAGCCCTGTCAGAGATCCTTTGGCTTCGATCTCAGACTTGCCTGCCACGACCTTGAAACTGTCGATCTTCACCTCGTCGTTCGTGAAACTGAGATCGAACCCTCTGAGAATGTTCCTGAGAGGGAAGTGAGGAGTCATGACGATTCCGGTGCGCACGCCTATGCTTCCGTTGAGGTCCCATTCCCTGAAATATTTTGCCATCGTCTCATCAAGCCTGATGTCGATGTCCTGCTTCCTGAAATCCTCCTCCTTCATCCATTCCGGTAACGGCCGGCTTCCCCTCTGAGCCCTCATGTGAGCGAAGAGAGAATCACGTGGAATGTCGGGATATACTCTTGCGAGGGAGTCCATGAATGCTTTGGCTTTCTGCCTTCTTTCCACGGTGTTCATGGCTGCGCGGGCACGGATGTCGGCGTCAGTAAGAATGGCTCTGTTCCTTCCGCTCGAAAGAGTTATCTTGTCGTTCCTGCTGCTAAGCCTCATCACAGGGACTTGAGGCTGTCCCTTCTTCGGCATGAGCATGAAACTGTTGTTGGTGTTCCTCAGATTCAGACTTGTGGATTCAGCATCCTTGATGATGAACCTCTTGGCTATGAGCCGTCCGCTGAGAGGGTTGATGCGGGCAGTGGTGTCAGATTCTGCACCGGGACTCACTGAATTCTTTGCAGATACGGACAGATCCTGTGCCTTGACGCTGAAAGCATTGCCATACACTATGTCTGCATTAGCGACAACGGCCGTAATGCCTATGAGTCTGAACTTTCTTGTAGAATCTCTGCGGGACGTCCTCTCTTCCGGAGCCAGAGTCATATCAAGTCCCTTTATGTTCACGTCGATGGAATCGTCAGGCTTCCTGACCACCACTTCGTCGCTGATGATCTTGCCGTTGATGTCTGCACGTGAGAAGTTATACATGTTCAATTGTGACATCAATGCGCTTCCCTGAAGATCAGCCGCCACGGTTCCTGAAGCGACGAGGCCCAGAGTGTCCGGCAGGATTGATGCAAGGGTGTCAAGCGAAGCGTCAAGTCTGCCTGCAATCTTCAGAAGAGGGTCTTCGCCCGTCAGGTCATCCGCAGTTCCTCTCACGTTCATGTGCAGACCCTTTGTGTCAACTTTTATGCTGTCCAGTTTCGCAAAAATCCGTCCTTTTCTGTCCATGTCGCCGCTGGCAGCAACGCTGAGTCTCATTTCAAGGCTGTCCAAAGCGGAATAAATGAGCGATGCGTCCGGCAGACTGACTGTTGCTCTCAGAGCAGGGAACTCACCGGTGGCGTTGATATAGTCCCCGTCACATTCCGCAAGCATTGTGAGCGCAGCATCAGTCTCTATGTTTTCGAGTTCAGGGATGATGTTCTTCGCAAAACCGTGGAACACGTCGTTCAGCTGGCAGTCCTTGAGTCCCACCTTTGCCTTTATTCCGGTCTTTCCCTCCTTGAACCTCAGGTCTGCATCGGCTACAAGAGGAAAGTCTCCGATGTTCGCCTTGAAACCCTCAAGAGTCACCGCGGGGACAGTGTCCTTCGGGAATTCAAGAGTGCCGGACATCCCGATCGGAAGGTGTATCCTGCCGAACGCTCCGGTCGCAAGAAGGGCCTTCGCCTTGGCGTCGATGTCCATGTGTCCGTCATGCTCGTGGATGTTGAAATGCTCCACTGCAAGAGCCAGCGTGTCTCTCTTGAGCCTTCCGGCCACGAACATGCTGTCCACGGTCAGGCCTGTCTTGTTGCGTGAAGACTTTCCTGCATTTGTCCTGATGTGTCCGTTGAAGCCTATCCTTGCCACGTCAATCATCGCGAACACGGTGTCGCGGCTGTCCGTGTAGACGATGTGAGGATGCCTGCTGAAACTTATCCTGCCGAGAGAAATGTCCGGAAATCCTGTTGATGTCGAGTCGACCTCTTCTTCCTCGTCGGAGCCGAATCTGAACATGTCCCAGTTCGCATTGCCGTCAGCATATGAATGGGCAAAGATTCTAGGCTGTACGAGGCGCAGATGAGGAATCCTGACCGTTCCTCCGATCAGTGAAACCACGTTGATGCTTGCTGAGAATCTGTCGAATGAAGCCAGCGTGTCAGCAGTCTCTCCGCATCCGCTGTACATCAGGTGTCCCTGCACTCCCATCTTCTCATGCGCATCGAAACGGTCTGCCGGGTAGGTCACGGCAAAGTCTTCCAGTGTAAGAAATATCCTCGGAAATCTCTTGAACATGGATGCGGAGACCTTCCCGAAGGAGATGTCTCCGTCGATGTATTCGGCAGCGTACCTGTCCACCAGCCTTGTCAGAGTCTTCTCCGTAAGCGTCAACTGAAGGATTACAAGCAGCGCGGCCCATAACCCTATGAACCAGAGAATCACTTTGATCACGATCTTCCACCATTTCCGGTCTTTATTCATATGCTCGCAAATTTACAATCTCACAAAATTAGTAAAAATATATCACAAACATTGAGTAACATTTATGTTGTATTTATGAATCTCATATATTAAATTTGCGAGGTTAAAATCTCAGAAACCATGGATACTCCTTTCGTTTATGACAGTTATGTGACCGGCAGAAACTTTGTCGGCAGAAAGATGGAATGCACCATTCTGTCAAATCTCCTTGAAGCGGGTGAGCAGGTGGCGATCTATGAGCCCCCTAAGTCAGGAAAGATGTCTGTGGTGCAGCAGACTCTGTTCAACATGAGAGCAGCCGGCAGACAGTTCTCTGTCGCCTGGATTAATCTGTTCAATGTCAGGACTGTATATGATTTCCTGAAAAAGTTCGGCACGGCTGTGATCAAGCCTCTCTATTCGACTCCGGCAGAGTATGCAGAGGTCGTTTCCCGTCACCTTGCCGACACCCATTTTCTTTTCGATCCGGCCAGATTCGCTTCCCATGAGGAGATTGTCTGCCTGAATTGGGAACCTGATGCCAACGACATCGAGCAGATGCTTCGTCTGCCATATAGGATTGCAGAAGAAAGGGGAGTGCCGTGCTATGTGGTAATCGAGGAGTTCCAGAATCTGACCTGGGCAGGAGACTATGATTATGAGGACGTCTTCCAGGTATTGGAGAAGGTCTTTTCGGAGAAGAACCGTTCGGCTTCATATGTCATCACCGGCTCTCAGGTCAATGCCATGAAGAGCATATTCGAAGAAAGGAAGTTCTTCTATCGTCAGGTGGAACACTTGCCGCTTCAGATTGTGGAGGATAAGGATATCATCGAGCATATCATAAGAGGATTCAGGACTTCCGGCAAGGTGATCGAGCGCGACCTGGTCATCGGTGCCTGTAAGCTTTTCCGTTCCAATATGTGGTATCTGAATCACTTTGTATCGATATGCGACTCATTGTCAAGAGGATACCTCAACGAAGGAATACTTATGGAGGCCCTGAAGACGGTGGTGTCGGTGAACGAACCTCGTTTTCTGGCAATAGTGAACGACCTCACTGACCATCAGCTCAGTCTCATGAGGGCGATTGTCGACGGAGTCGTGAAGTTCAGCGCGTCGGATGTGATCGACAAGTACAGGCTTAACTCATCGGCAAATGTGCGCCGTGTTAAGGATGCCTTGAAGAAGAAGGAGGTCATCACCTTCAACGAAAAGGATGAACCGGTCATCCTCGACCCGCTTTTCGAATATTGGATAACAAAATATTTCTTTGAAATATAAATTATGAAACAGAAACTGGTTGTATTGACAGGCGCCGGAGTGAGCGCAGAGAGCGGTATAAGCACGTTCCGTGACAGTGACGGACTCTGGGAACAGCATAAGGTCGAGGACGTAGCCTCGATTGAAGGCTGGTACAGGAATCCCGCTCTTGTCCTGGATTTCTATAATGCACGTCGTGCACAGCTTCAGACCGTGAAACCGAACGCGGCTCATCTGGCAATAGCGTCACTTGAAGAGGAATATGATGTCACGGTGGTGACTCAGAATGTGGACAATCTGCATGAGAGGGCAGGCAGCACACGCATCATCCACCTTCATGGCGAACTGACCAAGGTGCGCCCGGAGAACTGCTGCAACGAAATGGACGGGTTTTCAGAAGAAACAGTCTTTGATATAGGCGCAGAGGCGGTGCATGTCGGTGACCTTGCTCCTAACGGCGCCCAGCTCAGACCCCACATCGTCTGGTTCGGGGAGGCGGTGCCTAAGATAGAGGCGGCAAT